>NZ_QETL01000091.1:0-16117 GCF_003105135.1 Stenotrophomonas sp. SPM
GGCCAGCCCGCGCGCAGAGCAGCCGAGCGTGGGCTCGGCTCCACAGAAGGCGGCGTGTTCCGACGCTTACTTCAGGTTGCCCAGCATCCAGTCCACGGTGGCGTGGATCTGCTCCTCGGTGAGCGCCGGGTTGCCGCCCTTGGGCGGCATGATCCCGCCATCCGGGCCGGTGTAGCCCTCGATGGCGTGCTTGTAGAGGGTGTCCTTGCCCTGCGCCAGGCGCTGGTCCCAGTGCGCGTGGTCGAGGGTCGGGGCCTGGCCGACGCCGGTGGTGTGGCAAGCGGTACAGAGGTTGTCGAAGATGACCTTGCCGTCCCTGGTGCCGCCGTAGGCGACCTGCGAAGCGGCCTTGGCCAGTGCGGCCGCCTTGGCTGCGGCCTGCGCAGCGGCGCCGGTGCTGCCGGCATACACCGCGCCGGTGGGCGAGATGCGCTGCTCGGTGCGTTTGGCCGCCGTGGGCGACACCTCGGGCGGTATCCGGGTGTGGATGTATGCCGCCAGGAGGATGAGGCCGAGGGTGATGGCCGCCAGCAGCGCGATCACCATGGAGAAGCGTTTCAGGAACTCCAGATCGTAATTCCGCACTCTTCGTTACCCCTGGCTGATAGTCGTTGGACCACGGCTGAGCGACTGCGTGATGGGCCGAGTATAGAACGCGCTTCGCGTGCGACAACAGGCGTCGATGCTGGTGCGGCGCAGCATGCGGCCGTGGCCGCCTCGCCTTTGTAGAGTCGAGCCATGCTCGACTGCTTTCGCCAGGCAGCGCGGCAACAGCCGCCGGGCATGGCCCGGCGCTACCGTTTTGCGGGGGCGCCGATCGCGCGCAGGCAGAAGCTGCAGATCGCATCCACCAGCGCGCCTTCGTCGCGGTGTACTTCGCGGCTGGGCGCGGTCGGGCCGACCATCGCTTCGGTGAAGGCACCGACCAGGCAGGCGGCGGTGGCATGCGCGTCCTGCGCGGGCAGTTCGCCGGCGGCCACGCCCTCTTCCACCAGGCGCAGGAACACATCACCGAAGGCCCGGCGCCCGCGCATGCGCTCGGCCTCCACGTCCGGGTCCACCGGCTCGACGATGAAGGCATGGGCCAACCCCGGCCCGGCCAGGGCGCGGCGGACGAAGGCGGTGATCGCCAGGCGCAGGCGCTCGCTGGCCACCTCGGGCCCGCTGGCGATGCGCTCCATGATCTCCACCTCGTGGGCCACGGCGGCGTTGAGCACCTCCACGAACAGCTCGGCCTTGGACGGGAAGTGCCGGTAGATCAGCCCGGTGGACACCCCCGCCTGGGTCGCCACGGCGGTCACCGGGGCGTTGCGCCAGCCGCCGGCAGCGACCAGCTCGCGGGTCGCCAGCAGGATCCGTTCACGGGCCCCGGCCAGCCGTTCTTCCATCAATGCAGAGCGTTTGTAGGCCATATCCTGATTCTATTTTCAATTTTTGAATTTGTATTCACTTATTTCCCGAACCCCGCTACGCTGGGCCCATCGCCCGTGCTGGCCGCTGCTTTCAACAGCCTCCAGCATCCCCCTGACGGGTGCGTCCATTCCCCCACCTTCCTCGTGGAGCCGCCGCAATGCACGTGCCATCCCTGAACTTCGATCTTGGCGAAGATATCGACCTGCTGCGCCAGAGCGTGGCCCATTTTGCCGCTGCCGAGGTCGCTCCGCTGGCCGCCGAGGCCGATGCCACCAATCAGTTCCCGCTGGCCCTGTGGCCGAAGCTGGGCGAACAGGGCCTGCTCGGCCTCACCGTGGAAGAAGAATACGGCGGCACCGGCATGGGCTATCTGGCCCACGTGGTGGCGATGGAAGAGATTTCGCGCGCCTCCGGCGGCATCGGCCTGTCCTACGGCGCGCACTCCAACCTGTGCGTGAACCAGCTGCGCAAGAACGGCAACGAGGAGCAGAAGCAGCGCTTCCTGCCCGGCCTGTGCAGCGGCGCCCTGGTCGGTGCGCTGGCGATGAGCGAGCCGGGCGCCGGTTCGGACGTGGTGTCGATGAAGCTGCGCGCGGACAAGCGCGGCGACCGCTACGTGCTCAACGGCAACAAGATGTGGATCACCAACGGCCCCGATGCCGACGTGCTGGTGGTCTATGCAAAGACCGACATGGACGCCGGTGCCAAGGGCATCACCGCCTTTCTGGTCGAGAAGGGCATGAAGGGCTTCAGCACCGCGCAGAAGCTGGACAAGCTGGGCATGCGCTCCTCGCCCACCTGTGAGCTGGTGTTCCAGGACTGCGAAGTGCCGGAAGAGAACGTGCTGGGCCAGGTCGGCGGCGGCGTGCGCGTGCTGATGTCCGGCCTGGACTACGAGCGCGTGGTCCTCTCCGGTGGCCCGCTGGGCCTGATGGCCGCGGCCATGGACGTGGTGATGCCGTATGTGCACGAGCGCCACCAGTTCGGCGAGGCGATCGGCAGCTTCCAGCTGATCCAGGCCAAGATCGCCGATATGTATGTGGGCCTGGGCGCCTGCCGCGCCTACGTCTACGCCGTGGCGCGCGCCTGCGACCAGGGCCGCACCACCCGCCAGGACGCCGCCGGCGCCATCCTGTATGCCGCCGAGAAGGCCACCTGGCTGACCGGCCAGGCGATCCAGATCCTGGGCGGCAACGGCTACATCAACGAATACCCGACCGGCCGCCTGTGGCGCGACGCCAAGCTGTATGAAATCGGCGCCGGCACCTCGGAGATCCGCCGCATGCTGATCGGCCGCGAACTGTTCCAGCGCACCCTGTAAGGCCACTGCGATGACCGTCCTCAACAGCCAGCTGCAACCGGGCAGCGACACCTTCGAAAGCAACCGCGCCGCCATGCAGGCCGTGGTCGATGACCTGCACGCCACGCTGGCGCGCACCGCGCTGGGCGGCAACGAGGCCGCGCGTGCCAAGCACACCGCGCGCGGCAAGCTGCTGGTGCGCGACCGCATCGACGCCCTGCTCGACCCCGGCAGCGCCTTCCTGGAAATCGCGCCGCTGGCCGCGCACGGCATGTACGAAGACGCCGTGCCCGCCGCAGGCGTGGTGGCCGGCATCGGCCGCGTCAGCGGCGTGGAATGCGTGATCGTGGCCAACGACGCCACGGTCAAGGGCGGCACCTACTACCCGATGACGGTGAAGAAGCACCTGCGCGCGCAGGAGATCGCCGAGCAGAACAACCTGCCCTGCATCTACCTGGTCGACTCCGGTGGCGCGTTCCTGCCGCTGCAGGACGAGGTGTTCCCCGACCGCGATCATTTCGGCCGCATCTTCTACAACCAGGCCAACTTGTCCGCGCAGGGCATCCCGCAGATCGCCTGCGTGATGGGCAGCTGCACCGCCGGTGGCGCCTACGTGCCGGCGATGAGCGATGAGACGGTGATCGTGCGCGAACAGGGCACGATCTTCCTCGGCGGCCCCCCGCTGGTGAAGGCCGCCACCGGTGAAGTGGTGACGGCCGAGGAGCTGGGCGGTGCCGACGTGCATACGCGCATTTCCGGCGTGGCCGACCACATGGCCGACAACGACCTGCAGGCGCTGGCGCGAGTGCGGGCGATCATCGCCCAGCTGAACTGGCGCAAGCCGGAACCGGCGATGGCGGTGCAGCCCAGCGAGGAACCGCTGCTGCCGGCGCACGAGCTGTACGGGGTGATCCCGGCCGATACGCGCAAGCCCTACGATGTGCGCGAAGTGATCGCACGCCTGGTCGATGGCTCGCGTTTCGATGAGTTCAAGCCGCGCTATGGCGCCACGCTGGTCACCGGCTTCGCGCACCTGAACGGCTACCCGATCGGCATCATCGCCAACAACGGCATCCTGTTCTCCGAGTCGGCGCTGAAGGGCGCGCACTTCATCGAGCTCTGCACCCAGCGCAACATCCCGCTGGTGTTCCTGCAGAACATCACCGGCTTCATGGTCGGCCGCAGGTACGAACAGGGCGGTATCGCCAAGGACGGGGCCAAGCTGGTGATGGCCGTGGCCTGCGCCAAGGTGCCCAAGTTCACCGTGGTCATCGGCGGCTCGTTCGGTGCCGGCAACTACGGCATGTGCGGCCGCGCCTATTCGCCCAACTTCCTGTGGATGTGGCCCAACGCCCGCATCGGCGTGATGGGTGGCGAGCAGGCCGCCAGCGTGCTGGCCACGGTCAAGCGCGATGGCATCGAAGCCAAGGGCGGGCAGTGGCCGGCGGCGGAAGAAGACGCCTTCAAGGCGCCCATCCGCGACCAGTTCGAACAGCAGGGCCACCCCTACTACGCCAGTGCGCGCCTGTGGGATGACGGCGTGATCGATCCGGTCGACACCCGCCGTGTCCTGGCCCTGGCCCTGTCGGCCAGCCTCAACGCCGCCCCGCAGCAGACGCGCTTCGGCGTGTTCCGCATGTGACCCGTGCCATGACCGAGCAAGCTCCCATGAAGCCCGTCGCCATGTTCAGCAAAATCCTCATCGCCAACCGTGGCGAGATCGCCTGCCGCGTCATCGCCACCTGCCGCCGCCTGGGCATCGCCACCGTGGCGGTGTATTCCGATGCCGACCGCAACGCGCGCCACGTGCGCCTGGCCGACGAGGCCATCCACATCGGCGCGGCTGCCGCGCGCGAAAGCTACCTTCGCGGCGACATGCTGCTGGAGGCCGCACGCCTGGCCGGCGCGCAGGCGATCCACCCCGGTTACGGCTTCCTGTCCGAGAACGCCGATTTCGCCGATGCCTGTGCCGCCGCCGGCATCACCTTCATCGGCCCGCCGGCCAGCGCCATCCGCGCGATGGGTGACAAGAGCGCGGCCAAGGCGCTGATGGCCAAGGCCGGCGTGCCACTGACGCCCGGCTACCACGGTGACCAGCAGGAGCCCGCGTTCCTGCGCGCGCAGGCCGATGCCATCGGCTACCCGGTGCTGATCAAGGCCAGCGCCGGCGGCGGTGGCAAGGGCATGCGCAAGGTCGAACGCAGCGAAGACTTCGTCGATGCGCTGGCCAGCTGCCAGCGCGAGGCCGCCTCGGCCTTCGGCAACGACCACGTGCTGGTGGAAAAGTACGTCGAGCGCCCGCGCCACATCGAGATCCAGGTGTTCGGCGATTCCCACGGGGATGCGGTCTACCTGTTCGAGCGCGACTGCTCGGTGCAGCGCCGCCACCAGAAGGTGCTGGAAGAAGCCCCGGCACCGGGCATGAGCGCCGAGCGCCGTGCAGCGATGGGCAAGGCCGCGGTCGATGCCGCGCGCGCCGTGGGCTATGTCGGGGCGGGCACGGTGGAGTTCATCGCCGGCCCGGACGGCGATTTCTACTTCATGGAAATGAACACCCGCCTGCAGGTCGAACACCCCGTGACCGAGTACATCACCGGCACCGACCTGGTGGAGTGGCAGCTGCGCGTAGCCGCTGGACAGTCGATGCCGCTGCGCCAGGAACAGCTGGCCATCCACGGCCATGCCATCGAAGCACGCCTGTATGCGGAGGACGCCGACCGTGGTTTCCTGCCGTCCACCGGCACCCTGCGCCGCCTGCGCCTGCCGATGCCCTCGGCGAACGTGCGCGTGGATACCGGGGTGGAAGAAGGCGACAGCATCACCCCGTACTACGATCCGATGATCGCCAAGCTGATCGTCTGGGACGTGGACCGCGAGGCCGCGCTGCGCCGCATGAGCCAGGCCCTGGCCGACTGCCAGGTGGTGGGCGTGACCACCAATGCCGGTTTCCTGCGTCGCTTGGTGAACACCGATTCGTTCGCTCACGCGGAGCTCGACACCGCGCTGATCGAACGCGAACAGGCCGCGCTGAGCGCCGTGGGCGATAGCGACGATGCGCTGTGGCAGCTGGCGGCCATCGCCGCCGTGGCCAGCACCGCGCGTGCGGGCAGCGATGCACGCGATCCGCATTCGCCGTGGCAGGCGCAGGACGGTTGGCGCCTGGGTGCTTCGGCACCGCGTGTGCTGCCGCTGCAGCAGGGCGAGCGCAGGCACACGCTGAAGGTATGGGCGCAGGCCGAGGGCTGGCGCGTGCAGCGCGATGATGCTGCACCGGCCATGGTGCTCGGCAGCGCCGATGGCCAGCGCCTGAGCGTGCAGCTGGACGGTCGCCGCTGGCAGCTGCAGCTGCTGCGCGAAGGCGACCAGCTGTATCTGTTCGGCGCCGATGGCCAGCACCGCTTCACCCTGCACGATCCGGTCGGTGAATCAGACAACGCCACCGCCGATGCCGGCAGCCTGCTGGCACCGATGCCGGGCAGGATCGTGGCCACCCTGGTCGAGGCCGGTACGCAGGTGAAGCGCGGCACGCCGCTGGTGGTGCTGGAAGCGATGAAGATGGAGCACACCCTGCAGGCCCCGGCCGACGGCACGGTGAAGGGCTATCGCGCCAAGGCAGGCGACCAAGTGGGCGACGGCGCCGTACTGGTGGACTTTGAAGCCGCTTGAGACGTGGAAAGGACGGACGCGCGCTCAGCCGGCGCGCGTCCAGACCTCGCCGGCCGGGTCCAGCTCGGCCGTTTCCATGCTTGCCGCGCGCCAGCCGAAACCACACATCGCCAATGCGCCCTGCTGGACCGGGTCCAGCTGCAGCACCGGTTCCAGGCAGCGCTCGTTGATCGCGCCGGTGATGAAGGCGCCCAGGCCCAGGTCGGTGGCCGACAGGTACATCGTCTGCGACAGGTGCCCCGCCTCGAGCGCGACCACGCGGTAGCCCTTGGCGTGGCGGCGGTACTTCCAGAACGTGCGGTCGAAGCGCGGCACCAGGGTCACCAGGCAGTGCGCATTGGCAAACCAGTGCTGCTGGCCCAGTGCTTCCATGGCGAACGCACGCAGTCCCATCGGCGGATCCGGCAGGCGCAGCAGGCGGTGCCCGTCCAGCAGGTAGCGATACACACCCGGCGCCACACCGTCCACGTTCTGCACCACCAGGTACGCCTCGGTGGGATGCAGGCCGCCGCCGGAGGGGCTGCTCTTCTTCTGGAAACGCAGGTCATCGCTGACCTGCACATGGGCGCGTGCACCGAACACACGCGCCAGCATGGTGGAGAACAGCGCCATCGGCAGTGGCCGGTGCTCATCGAAGTTGCGGCAGGTCGCGCGCCGCGCCAGCAGCGCATCGAAAGCGGTATCGTCCTGCAGCGGCAGCACCTGGCTTTCGGCATCCACCGCCACCGCCGTCGGTGCCGGCGGCGGCCCCAGTACGTCACGCATGCCCACGGCCGTATCGGTACCGGAGTCGCGCGTGTTCTTCACGGCATCGACGCCATCCCACCGCGTGAACGCATGCAGCACCGCCGCCAGCGGATGCCAGTACGCCTCGCGCTGACGATCATCGGCCTGGCGGACCTGCAGCGCCGCGTCATCGGCGGGTGATGCACTGACCAGCAGGCCCTGGCGCAGCAGCGCCTCGCACGCGGCAAGTTCGTCCTCGTCCGTGGGCAGGTCCTGCCACTGGGTGGGGCCGATACGGCCCAGCAGCTCGCGCTGTGCGGCATCCACGTCCACCGGCTCGCCCAGATGGGGCGCCAGTGCCACCCAGCGCATCTGGCGGCGGATGCCGTTGCCGCCGGAGAGCAGGTCCTGCAGATCGAAGTCGGCGCTCTCGCGCGGTTCCAGCAGCAGGATCTCGCAACGTCGGATGCGGGCGGAAGACACGGCAGAATCTACGGACATGACATCGGATTCGAAAGGGCGCAGTTCACTAGCGGCCGCCGCCGACGGAACTTCATCGCGCACTCAAGTGCGGGCTGCGTGGGCCGATCTAACAGCGCTTGTCCACTTCTTCCGTCGCCGTTCCCGAGGTTCTTCGTGTCCCTGCCTACCCTGCCCGCGCCGATCGCCATGGCGCTGATCTGCGCGCTCGCTGAAGACGATGCGTTCCGCGCGCTGTTCGCTTCCAACCCTGCCTCTGCCCTGGTCAGCCTTGGCCTGCCCGCCGCTGATGCGGAACTGCTGAAAGTGTGCTGCCACGTCAACCAGCTGGCCTCCAAGGAAGCCATCCACGATGCCAAGCAGGAACTGCAGACAATGCTGACCCGGGAGCTCGGTCAGCTGGTTCCGGCGCTGGATGCCAGCCCGGGCCCGGGCTGGACCCTCAAGGGACCGTAATCGCGGCCGCCGTCGGCTCCGGCCGGCGGCGCAGCGTGGCAGCCACGCCTGCGGCGCGGTTGCTGTCGAGGACGTTGAGCGGCTGCAGGCAGTACGCGCAGTCCAGCTCGGCATAGGCACGGCCGCGGTTGCCGGCCAGGTAGTCCGCCTGCGCGAGTGCCTGCGCGTTGGCGCCCTTGGCCAGGTACGCATCCATCGCGGCCACGCGGGTCTGGAAGCTGGCCTGCCCGGTCAACCAAGGCGCCAGCATCGCCAGCGCCTCATCCGGCTTTTTCTGGTGCGTGGCCAGGCTGGCGCGTACCACGGCCATCGTTTCCGCAACCGGCGGCTGACCCAACACCTCATTGATCGAGGACAAGCGGGCAAGCACCCGCTCCACCAGCGCGGTGTCACCCATCCGCACCGACAACAGGGCCGACGCCAGTGCCACCATCGCGTCATCGCCACCGTCGGCCGGGGCCCGGTTGTCGACCCGTCGCAGAGCGCTGTCCACGTTGTGGCGCAGCTGTGCACGCGTTGCGTCATCATCGCCGGCGCCCAACAGCGCGGTTGCCAGAGGCACCAGCATCACCTGATGGTCGAACCCTGACGCGCTGGCGAACTGCGAGTTGCCATCGCGGGCGATCTGCACCGCGTGCGTCCACTGCTTGCGGTCGACAGCGATGCTGGTGCGTTCGATGACCACGTGGCGGGACGGTGCCGCGCGATCGAGCAGCGATTCTGCAGCCGCATAGTTGCGCAGGCTGGCCTCGGCCGACCCCAGGTAGCGGTTGCTGGCGGTGCGCCCGCCATCGATGGCGCGCTTGAAGGCCTGGCGGGCGCCGGTGACATCGCCACGCGCCACCAGGATGCGCCCCAGGAGATCGTGCGCCACGTTGCTGAGTTCAAACCGCGGATCCGCTGCCTGCCGCGCGTAGGGCAGCGATTCCTCGAACCGGTTTTCCGCATAGAGCCACAGGGCTGCGTTGTACTGCGCGGCGAAGTAGTCCGGATACAGGCTGGACAGGCGCCGCCATGCATCGGAGGCCTGCCCGCGGTCGCGCAGCGTTGCCGCCCACGCATCCAGATAGAGTGCCTCGCGTGTGGGCAGGCGGCGCTTGAGGCTCTTGGCGGTGTCCACCGCCTGCATCGCTCCGGAAAGATCATCCACCGCGAAGCGCGCACGGACCTGCGCCATCCAGGCCAGGGCAAATTCCGGATCCAGCTCCACCGCCTGCTGGAACATGGCCAGCGCACCCTGGTAGTCGTTGCGGGCGTAAAGCTTCTGCCCGAGCGAATAGGCGCGCAACGCATCCAGGCTGCCGGTGGTGACCGCAGGCAGCGGCGCAGAATCCTGCTCGACCTGGTCCAGGGTCTCGCCCAGGCGGCTGCGCAGTCGCGCCACCACGTCATCGGTGGAAGCCAGCAGGGATTCCAGGCCACGGCCATCGGCAGATTCGACGGCAAGCGTGGCACGGCTGGCCGGATCCACCACGCCCACGCTCAGGCGCAGGCGACCGCCGGCTTCGGACAGCGTTGGCATCAACACCACCCGCGCGCCCACGCGCTGGGCGATCTCGGATGCATTGTTCGCGTCCAGCGGCGCATCCAGCGAGGCGCGCATCTGCTGCAGCACGCTGCGCGCTTTCAGGTCGCTGATCACGTTGACGTAGCGCGACTGTTCCAGGCTGATGCGCAGAGCCTGCTGGGTGGAACCATCCAGCAGGGTCTCACCGGTCAGGTTGCGCAGATCGCCGACCACCACCCAGTCGCGCTCGGCGAAGGCGATGGCCGGTTGCGGCCGGGTCAGCAGCCAGCCGCCGACCAGCAGCGCCGCGGCCAGGGTGACTTCGGCCGTCATCACCAGCGGCCGCCGCCAGACCGGGATGTCACGCGATGCCTTCGCGGTCTGTCGCGGGCGCCCCAGACCGCGCGTCGCCGGGTCGTGCAGGCCGAACACTTCCATCGACTGCGCCACGCCCTTGAAGCGCCAACGCCCGAAGGACTTCCACTTCAGCCCCTGCGCGACCTCGCCCAGATCGCCGGCGGCGCGGCGCACCATCGATTCGGCGGTGGCCGACACCAGGAACTGGCCGGGCTGCGCCAGCTGCATCAGGCGCGCGGCCATCGGCTTGGCCAGTCCTTCCACTTCCACCGGCTTGGCACCCAGCGCGATCGACTCGGCGCTGTTGTTCCACAGCAGCACTTCACCCACGTGCAGGCCGATGCGTGCGCGCAGCACGATGTTGCGCTTGCCACCCAGCGCCTGCAGGCCGCGCTGGTAATCCAGGCCGAAACCGAGGGCATCCACCGGGCGTTCGAACAGCATGAACAGACCATCGGAGCGGTCGATCTGCTGGCCGTTCCAGCGCTGCTGCAGGGCCATCACCAGGCGGTCATGGTCCTGGAACAGGTCAGCCGCCGCGGCGTCTCCCATCCGTTCCACCAGCAGGGTGGAATCGCACAGATCGGTGAACAGCAGGGCACGCAGCTGCGTGGTGTGCGGAGTCGATGTTCCGGAATCGCCGTTCATCGCCACAGTCTCCGCTCACTGTCCGTCCATAGGGTCAGCCCAATGCAGGCAGTTGCCGCCGGCGCGCTTGGCCCGGTACAGCGCACGGTCCGCGCCTGCATACCATTCACTCCAGTCCGCATCGGCCGCCAGCAGGCTGACGCCGATGCTGGCCGGGGTGACGTGCGGGTTGCCATGGCTGCGTTCGAGCAGGCCGTGCACCGCGCTGAGGATGAACTCGGCTGCGTGCTGGGCCGCCTCGCGATCGGCATGGCGCAGGATCAGGCAGAACTCATCGCCGCCCAGGCGGCAAGCCAGGTCGTGCTCGCCGGCCATCGAGCGCAGGATGTTGCCCATGCTCTGCAGCACGCGGTCACCGGCCTGGTGGCCGTGGCGGTCGTTGACCTGCTTGAAGCGGTCGCAGTCGATCAGCAGCAGCGCCTGCGGCGCGCCATCGGGCTGGCTGCGGCAGTCCTGCAGGTACCGGGTCAGGCCACGGCGGTTGTGCAGGCCGGTCAGTTCATCGGTCTGCACCAGTTCGCGCGTGTGGGTGAGCTGGTGGGTGGTGATGTACAGGTTGTCCAGCGCGGTTTCCAGATCGTGGTTGCGCCGGCGCAGCTGGCTGATCAGGGCCTGTTCGTTGGTCAGCACGCGCATGATCGTGCGGCGCAGGAAGTAGGCCACCAGCCCCGGATCGGACTCGACCAGGCAATGGAAATCGGCTGGACCCAGTTCCAGCACGTGGCAGTCTTCGATCACGCGCGCGCCGGCGCTGCGCGGATGGTCGCCCACCAGCAGGCCCAGTTCACCGAAGAACTCATGTCGTCCCAGCGTCTTGGTCACCAGGTCCTCGCCGAAATCCAGTTCGATCAATCCTTCCAAGATGACGTACATGCCATCGCCGCGGTGGCCGCGGTGGAACAGCCATTGCCCGGCCTCGACCTTCAGGGGCCGCGCAAAGCGCGCGAACAGGGCGACTTCCTCGTCCGACAACAGGGCGTGCACGATCTCGGCCATCGCCACCTGGGCAATACCGGTTGTCATGTCGATGTTCTCGGCCGCACCCCTGCCGGTCATTCCCCGCCGCCAGCGTCCCCTGGTGAAAGCGGAGCATAGCAGTGAATCAAACTGTGCGCGTCTTCTCATTTTTTATGAAGACATCACGATCGGGACCGAACAGGCGGGCAACCCGTATTCATGAGGGCAGCTCAGGGGCGGCGGCACCCCCGGAGACAACCACGCCGGCAGGTCCCCCGACCTGCCGGCGTCGTCTGGCCCTTCCCTGGCCACCCTGATGAGTTCGAAGGCCCGGGTAGAGTCGAGGTTGGCTCAGGCGGCGCGCTCGCTGCGGCCGCCATGGAACTGCTCTTCCTCGGTCGAGCCGGTCAGCGCCGTGGTCGAAGACTGGCCCTGCTGGATGGCCTGGGTGACCGCATCGAAGTAGCCGGTGCCGACCTCGCGCTGGTGCTTGACCGCGGTGAAGCCACGCTCGGCCGCTTCGAACTCGGCTTCCTGCAGTTCCACGAAGGCGCTCATCTGCCGGCGTGCATAGCCGTGGGCCAGGTTGAACATGCCGTAGTTCAGCGCATGGAAGCCGGCCAGGGTGATGAACTGGAACTTGTAGCCGTAGCTGCCCAGCTCGCGCTGGAACTTGGCAATGGTGGCGTCGTCCAGGTTCTTCTTCCAGTTGAAGCTGGGCGAGCAGTTGTAGGCCAGCAGCTTGCCGGGAAACTTCGCGTGGATCGCCTCGGCGAATTTCCGTGCGAATTCCAGGTCCGGCTTGCCGGTCTCGCACCACACCAGGTCGGCGTAAGGGGCGTAGGCCAGGCCGCGGCTGATCGCCTGATCCAGGCCGTTGCGGGTCTTGTAGAAGCCTTCCACGGTGCGCTCGCCAGTGGTGAACGGCTGGTCGTTGCCGTCGATGTCACTGGTCAGCAGGTCGGCGGCTTCGGCATCGGTGCGCGCCACCAGCAGGGTCGGCACGCCCAGAACGTCGGCAGCCAGGCGCGCGGCGTTGAGCTTCTCGATGGCCTCGCGGGTTGGCACCAGCACCTTGCCGCCCATGTGCCCGCACTTCTTCACCGAGGCCAGCTGGTCCTCGAAGTGCACGCCGGCGGCACCGGCTTCGATCATCGCCTTCATCAGCTCGAAGGCGTTGAGCACGCCGCCGAAGCCGGCCTCGGCATCGGCCATGATCGGCTGCAGGAAGTCGATGTCATCCTTGCCTTCGGCATGGTGCAGCTGGTCGGCACGCAGCAGCGTGTTGTTGATCCGCTTGACCACTGCTGGCACCGAATCGGCCGGATACAGCGACTGGTCCGGGTACATCTGCCCGGCCAGGTTTGCATCGGCCGCCACCTGCCAACCGGACAGATAGATCGCCTTCAGCCCAGCCTTCACCTGCTGCATGGCCTGATTGCCGGTCAGCGCGCCGAGCGCGTTGACGAAGTCGCGCTCATGCAGCGATTTCCACAACTTTTCCGCACCCAGCCGGGCCAGCGAATGCTCGATATGGACGGTGCCACGCAGGCGCACCACGTCGGCGGCGCTGTAGTTGCGCTGGATGCCTTCCCAGCGCGGATTGGTGTCCCAGTCGTGCTGGATCTGTTCGGCAGTGGGCAGCGTGCTCATGTCTATCTCCAGTTCGGTGTTGTAGAGCCGGGCGCTGCCCGGCTGGGATGGATTCGGGGAAGCAGGCCGTCAGTCGATGCGCGCGTAGGCCGGCAGGGTCAGGAAATCGGTCAGTTCGTCGCTGCGGCTCAGTTCGCCCAGCAGCGCGATGGCCTCGCCCATGCGGGCGCCACCGGGCAGCGCGCGGGTATCGCCCATCCGTGCCGGCAGCTGGGCCAGGGCGGTGTCGAGCAGGGCCAGGTCGATGGCGGTGCCGTCGTCCAGCTGCTGGCCCGGCGTGTGCAGCCACTGCCACAGCTGGCTGCGGCTGATCTCGGCGGTGGCCGCGTCTTCCATCAGGTGGTGGATGGGCACGCAGCCGTTGCCATCCAGCCACGCGGCCAGGTAGCGCACGCAGACTTCGACGTTGCCCTCGAAACCGGCGCGGGTGATGCTGCCCGGCGGCCGCGCGATCAGTTCATCGCGGCCCACCCGCACGTCCTGGCGCAGCACCTGGTGCTGGTTCGCGGTGGGCATGTGTTCGTCGAAGATGGCCATCGCCACCGGGATCAGCGCCGGGTGCGCGACCCAGGTGCCATCGTGGCCGGCACTGACTTCGCGCAGCTTGTCGGCGCGCACGCGAGCCATGGCCTGTTCGTTGGCGGCGGCATCACTGTTGATCGGGATCTGCGCGGCCATGCCGCCCATCGCATGCGCGCCACGGCGGTGGCAGGTCTGGATCAGCAGTTCCGAATAGGCCTTCAGGAACGGCTGGGTCATGGTCACCTGGCCACGCTCGGGCAGCACGCGGTCGGCGTGGCGGCGGAAGGTTTTCAGGTAGGAAAAGATGTAATCCCAGCGGCCGCAGTTGAGGCCGACGATGCGCTCGCGCAGGGCGTGCAGGATCTCGTCCATCTCGAACACCGCCGGCAGCGTTTCGATCAGCACCGTCACCTTGATCTGGCCGTGCGGCAGGCCGAGCATGCCTTCGATGTGCGACAGCGCGGTCTCCCACAGCGCGGCCTCTTCCATGCTCTGCAGCTTGGGCAGGTAGAAGTACGGACCGCGGTCCCTGGCCTGCAGCGCGCGGGCATTGTGGAAGGCGAACACCGCCGCATCGAACAGGCCGCCGGCGATGAACTGGCCATCGACGCGCACGTGCTTCTCGTCCAGGTGCCAGCCGCGCGGGCGCACGATCAGCACCGCCTGCTCCTCAAAGGGGCGCAGGGTGTAGTGCTTGCCCGGCTTGCCGTTGGCGGCCGGCGCGGTGAACTCCAGATCGCCACGCACGGCGGCCGCCAGCGCCTGCTGCCCGGCCAGCAGATTGCGCCAGGTCGGCGAGGTGGAATCCTCGAAGTCGGCCATGAACACCTTGGCACCGGAGTTCAGCGCATTGATGACCATCTTCGGATCGGTCGGGCCGGTGATCTCGACGCGGCGGTCCTGCAGCGCGGCCGGCAACGGCGCCACGCGCCAGTCGCCGCTGCGGATCGCGGCGGTGTCGCCGCGGAAGTCCGGCAGGCCGCCCTGGTCGAAGAACGCCTGGCGCTCGCGGCGGGCCTGCAGCCGCGCCTGCCGGCCCGGTTCCACCGCCCGGTGCAGCGAGACCAGCAGGGCCAGCAGCGGTGCCGGCAGCACGGTCTCCTGACCAGCCACGCGGGTCGCCAGGGCGATACCGGGGGTGGCCTTGGCAGAGGTGGAGGAAACGGCGGAGGCAACGGCGGACATGGGGCGACTCCAGCGGTGGGGGAACGCCCCCAAAGTGCCGCCCACGCGGAGTATTTGGCAAAACAGTTTTTGCAATGATTTACATAAGGTGTGCTAATACTTATGACGCCATGACCACGCGCAGTCCGCCAAGTCCTCGTTTTTCCTACAAATCCGACCGGCTGAAGCCGCTGCGGGCGTTCTGCCAGACGGTGCGGCTGGGCTCGGTCTCACGAGCGGCTGAGGCGTTGTTCGTCAGCCAGCCGGCGATCAGCCTGCAGCTGCAGGCACTGGAACGTGAGCTGGGTGTGCCGCTGTTCGAGCGCAGCGGGCGTCGCCTGGTGCCCAGCCGCGAGGGCCAGGTGCTGTACGAAATGGCTCAGCCGCTGGTGGAAAGCCTGGACGGGCTGGAAGCGCGCTTCCGCGACAAGGTGCGCGGGCTGGATGCGGGCGAGCTGAACATCGCGGCCAACAGTTCGACCATCCTCTACCTGCTGCCGAAGATCGTCGAACGCTTCCGCCTGCACCATCCGGACGTACGCCTGACCCTGCACAACGCGATCAGCGCCGATGGCACCGACCTGCTACGCGAGGACGCGGCCGACCTGGCGATCGGGTCGATGACCGACGTGCCGGCCGACCTGACCTATGCGCCCGCCTATCGCTTCGAGCAGGTGCTGATCGCGCCGCACGACCATCCGCTGGCCAGCAGTGGCGAACTGGAACTGGCCGACATCGCGCGCTACCCGCTGGTGCTGCCGCCGAAGCGGCAGATCACCTACCGGCTGGTGGACCAGGTGTTCCAGCGCCACCGCATCGCCTACACGGTGGCGCTGGAGGTGGGCGGCTGGGAGGTGATCAAGCAGTACGTGGCGATGGGCATGGGCATTTCGATCGTGCCGGCGCTGTGCCTGCACGAGAGCGATCACGCGCGGTTGGCGGCGCGGTCGATGAAGCGCTGGTTCCCGGAGCGCAGTTACGGAGTGATCGTGCGGCGGGGCAAGGCGTTGTCGGCGCAGGCGCGGGCGTTCATCGAGCTGATCCAGCCGGAGCTGTTCAGCCCGCGGGATTACGACCAGAGCGGGCATTCGG
This sequence comes from Stenotrophomonas sp. SPM, assembly GCF_003105135.1. NCBI lineage: Bacteria > Pseudomonadati > Pseudomonadota > Gammaproteobacteria > Lysobacterales > Lysobacteraceae > Stenotrophomonas > Stenotrophomonas sp. SPM. The sequence goes on from NZ_QETL01000091.1 coordinate 15,942, forward strand.
AGCGGTGAGGGTGTTCTGGGTTGCAGGGCTGCCGCCCTGCACCTGCAGAGGCCGAAGCAACGGCAACGTCAACGGCAACAGCGGGCATTCCGTGGGATGGCGGGATGGGTCCGGTTGCGGGGGACGCCGTAAACCCGTCCATGGGGGCTTGGTCGCGGCATCCATGCCGCTCACAC
>NZ_QETL01000092.1:0-15971 GCF_003105135.1 Stenotrophomonas sp. SPM
TTTTATGATTGTTCATCCGGGCTCTTTGGGGGCTGGAACGGTGTGGTAACCACCATTTTCCAAAGATGTCCCGGATGAACAACGTACAGAGAGATCACAGCTAGGCTGCCGGGCCCGTTGCCGGAACGCCTCCGCATGAATGACCTGCACGCTGCCTTCGCCCGTTTCGGCCCCCTTCAGGCCCAGCACGAACAGGACTGGCAGGGTCCGCTCCCGCTGCCGCCGGTCCTGGCCCGCTTCTACGCGCAGGTCGGGCCGCTGGGGCGCGAGATCAACGCCAAGGTCGGCCATGCCGGCATCACCCTCCCCGGGCTTGAGGTGTGGGTGCCGCCACTGCAGCGCCTGTGGAGCTACCAGGCCGGGTATCGCTGGAATGGCATGGACGGCGAGCCGATCGAGGACTGGCCCGCCAACTGGCTGGTCGTGGCCGACCTCGGCGCCGATCCTTTCATCCTCGACATGGAGGACGGCCGCGTATTGTTCGCACGGCACGGCCGCGGCAGCTGGGAGGCCGATACGTTCGTCGACGACCTGCCGACCCTTATGGCGGCCCTGGCGGCGGCCGGCACCGTGTATCTGGATGCCGGCGATGATCTCTACAACGATGATGACGACGGCGGCATCCGCGCCGGGCACCAGGAAGCGGCCGTGCAGGCGGTGGCCCGGGTGCTGGGCGACCGGATCGACGCGGAGTCATTCATCGAGACGTTGCGGGGGTGAATCCACGCATGGCGTGGATCTACTTTTCGAAGCGCTTCATCGCCTCGCTGATCAGCGCACGGGCTTCGGCGGCATTGCCCCAGCCATTGAGCTGCACCGGATTACGGCCGGCCGGCAGGTCCTTGTAGACCCGGAAGAACGCCTCGATGCGCTGCCGTTCGATCTCAGGCAGATCAGACAGGTCGCGGATGTTGGCGTAGGTCGGGTCGACCTTGTCGGTGGGCACGCCGATCACCTTCTCGTCGTGCTCGCCGCCATCGATCATTTTCAGATAACCGATCGGACGAAAGCGCACGATCACGCCCGGATGCAGCGGTTCGCGGGTCAGTACCAGGGCATCCAGCGGATCGTTGTCACCGGCCAGCGTGCGCGGCATCGAGCCGTAGTTGGCCGGATAGGCCACCGGCATCGACTGGAAGCGGTCCACGTGCACCAGGCCATCTTCCTTGATCTCGTACTTGGTGAAGCTGCCGGCCGGGATCTCCACCGCCAGGTTCACTTCGGCCGGGGCCTGCTTCGGCTGCGCGGCCAGGAACGGGTGCAGCACGCTGTCGGCGGCGGTCACGGCACCGGCCACCAGCAACAGGCCTGCGCCAAGGGCAGCCACCGGGGCGATGCGTCGAGTTGTGTTCATGCGGTCACTCCTCATTCCCAGCAACGGTCCGCCCGGCCCTTTGCGGTCTGCTCGCGTGGGCAGTCACGCGGGGCGATGCGGTCTTCGCGCAGTTCCACACGCTGCTTGCCACCGGCGGCATCGCGGCGAAGCTCGAAGGCATCGTACAACCGGCCGGTGACCGTGCGTGCTTCGTAGCGCAGGTGCTGCGGATCGATCTTCAGCACCTGGAACAGCTGGGTATCCTCGGCCACCGGATCCATGGTCCGGCGCGCCTCGTCGGACAGGCGGTACTGCTTCGGCCCAGCCACCGTCACCACGTACTGCGGCGTGGCGGCCTCACCCTCGCCGCGACGGCCGTAGGTGTGGTCGTGGCCCTGCAGCACCAGGTCAACGTCGTGGCGGCGCACGACCGGCAGCAGCACGTCGCGCAGCGCGGCGTTCTCGCGGCCTTCGCGCGGCGAATAGAACGGCTGGTGCAGCAGCACGATGGTCCACGGGTGCGGGTTGTTGGCCAGCACCTTGTCCAGCCACTGCGCCTGCGCCTGGGCGGTGCCCAAGTCGAGCGCGGAGGTGCCGTCGAGCACGGCCACGCGCACGTCCTGCACATCGAACCAGTAGGTGCTGCTGGCAGTCGCTGCAGCACCATTGCCTGGCAGCGCGAACGTCACCGGCCAGTGCCTGCCCAGCACGCGGCGTTCCTGCGGGGTGTCCTCGAACTCTTCGAAGTACTCGTGGTTGCCGATGGCCGGGGCCACCAGCGTTTCCTGCGCCAGCCAGCTGGTGGCGGCGAACCACTCACCCCATTCGCTGTCATCGGCGCCGTCACCGCCACTGACCAGGTCACCGGCGAACAGGCTCATGCGCGCCTCCGGTGCGGCCTTCTGCGCGGCACGCACCACGCGGCTGACATGGCTGAGGTTCTTGTTCTGGGTATCCCCGAAGTACAGCAGGGTCAGCGGCTCGCCGGCCTTGCCCAGCGTACGCAGCTGGTTCCAGGCACTCCAGCTGCCATTGCCCTGCACGCGGTACACGTACAGGGTGTCCGGCTTCAGCCCATCAACCTCGGCGCGATGGTGGTGCGACACACCGTTCTCGGTCTTCAGCTCCTGGGTCTTCGCGCGCACCTGGCGGATGCCCTCGATGGCCGGCGAGTCACCGGCCAGGGCGATTTCCAGCAGCGGCGCCTGCACGCTGCCATTCGTACGCCAGGCCACGGCGAAGCCCTGGCTGGGATCGACCGACGGCGAGGCGACGATGCGGTCCGGCACGGTGGTGGCCGCGTAGTGATGGCTGCCCACCGGCACCTGGGTGTTCGGTTCGGCGGCGGCGAAGCCCAGTGCGGGCACTGCCAGCAGCAGGCCCAGCGCAAGGGCATTCATGCAACAACGGCTCATGCGCCACACTCCAGCGGCAGCGACAGCTGCTTGGCGATGGCTTCCCAGTCGAAGGCCACCACGCCCTGGTCGTCATGCACGGCATACAGCGCACCGTGCGGGAAACGCGGGCTCGGCTGCTGCATCATCCAGATACCATCGGTGTTGGCGACCGTGTTGCCCTGGAAGGCACCGACCGGCTTCAGGGTATGGCGGTCGAACAGGTGGAACACGCTGCGCTGCTTGCCCTGCTCGGTGGTGATCCACCAGCCGTCCTTGCCGCAGGTGCGCAGCATCACGCCCTCGGCCTGCGCCTTGAACACACCGCGGCCGAACGTGGTGCCGGTGAAACGGCCAGCCAGCGTGTAGACCTTGAACTCGCTGGCGTAGGTTTCGTCTTCCTCGGCGATCAGCAGACGGTCGTTGGCCGGGTCACCCCAGATCGACTCGACCACGCGCAGTGCGCCGGCCTCGCTGGTATCACCGATGCTGGCCGCCAGGGTCGCTTCGACCTTGGCACCATCGCGGGTGACGTGGTACTGGCGCACGCGCTTGTCCAGCTCGGCCAGCGGCGGCAGGATGTCCTTGCCCTGTGCGTCCTCGCCGTTGTCCCAGGAATCGGTGACGTAGACGCTGTAGCCATCGGCGCGGCGGTCGACCCACAGGCCATAGGGCTTGCGCAGGTCGTCGGCGCCGAACACCGCCAGCGGGGTGAAATCGGGCAGCGAGAACACCTGTACGCGGTGGTTGTCACGCTCGACGATCCACAGCAGGTCGTCGGTGATCGAGATGCCGTTGGGGCGGTCGAACTGACCCAGTGCGGTGCCGGCGGTGCCGACGTCGCGCAGGTGCTGGCCGGTGCTGCCGTCGTACACCACCAGCTTGTCGGTGGCCTTCGCGGTGGCGATCAGCCAGGTCTTGCCATCCGGCGCCTTCCAGGCGGCCGGCGAATCGATGTTGTCGTCCGGGGTCATCGGGCTGAGGAAGGCTTCGGCGATGGTCGACACCGAGCGTGCGGTTTCGGCCGGAGCCTTAGCGGCGGCATCGGCGCCGGCCGGAGCGGCCGCCGGCGTGCAGCCGGCGGCGAGGCAGGCGGCCATGGCGGCGGCCAGCAGGGTCATGCCACGCGCCATCACAGGGCCACCTTCAGGCCGACAGCGTAGGTGCGGCCGTACTCTTCCATCTGCAGGGTGCGCGAACGGGTGCCCTGGTACAGCTCCAGCGGCTTGTCGAGCAGGTTCTGCGCTTCGAAGTACATGCTGATGCGCGGGGTGAACTTGTAGTCCAGCGAGAAGTCGAGCTGGGTGTTGGGCGCGACGTAGATGTCGAACGCGCGGCCGGCACCGACGGTGTCCAGGTATGCGCTGCGGTAGACCGCGGCCAAGCGAGTGCTCAGGCCGTACTTCTCATAGCCGATGTGCGCGCTGTACACGTGCTTGGAAGCACGCGGCAGCATGAACTCCTCGCCTTCGCGGTCCGCGATGCCCGCATCGAACTTGGTATCCAGCCAGGTGCCGCTGGCACCGACCAGCAGGCCGTCCAGCACGCCCGGCAGGAATGCCAGCTGCTGCTGCCAGTTGAACTCGGCGCCGCGCACGGTGGCCTTGCGGCCGTTGATCGGGCGGGCCACGTCGAGGCCGTCGTAAGCCGGATCATTCTGGCTCACGGTCTCCACGATGTAGCCATCGATGGACTTGTGGAACAGGCCCAGCGAAACGATGCCGGTGCTGCCGATGTACTTCTCGACCGACAGGTCGATGTTCTTCGACTCGTAGGGATCCAGCTGCGGATTGCCCAGGCGCAGCGCTTCGTCACCGGCATTCAGCGCGCGGCGCGGCGAGATGTCACCGAAGGACGGACGCGAGACCGTCTTGTTGGCCGAGGCACGCAGCACCCAGTCGTCGGCCGCGTCGTAGCGCAGGTGCAGGCCCGGCAGCACGTTGGTGTAACTGCGGTTGGCCTCCACCGGGCTGACCGTGTAGCCGTCATCGTCGTCCAGCTCGACGCTGTTGCCGGTGGCCCTGAAGCGGGTGTTCTCCACGCGCACGCCGCCGATGATGCGCAGCGCACCGATGTCCCAGGTGCCCATCGCGTAGCTGGCGAAGATGTCTTCGCTGGCGGTGTAATCCTCTTCCAGCGAGGTCGCGGCGTTGCCGGCCACGTCCTGCGGACGCGCGGTGTAGCGGCTGCCGTTCTGCGCCCAGTAGGCGCGCATGGCCGCCGAGCTCATGCCCTGGCCCATCACGCCATGGCGGTGTTCCGGATCGGCGGCCGTCCAGCTGGCCAGGTCGATATCCGGGCCGCGGCGCAGTTCGCTCTCGTCCACATTGACATCACGGTCGCGCCAGCGGCCGAGAAGGCCGAACTTGATGCTGCTGTTGTCGCCGTCGAAACGCACGTTGATCTGCGCGCTGCGCTCTTCGTCGTTGACCTGCTTGGGCGAGATCACGAAGCGGTCGAAGGCGTAGTTCGCGTTGTCCATCCAGTCGTTGCTGCTGAGCGTGTAGGTCGGCAGGCGACTGCGCTGGTCCAGGGTGCCGGACATGTCGTCAGCATTCAGCTCGAAGCGCGCTTCCCTCTCGTCGTTGACGCGCTCTTCGGTGCGGGTGTAACCGATCTTGTAGTCCACCACCGCGTTGGTCAGCTTGTTCTCGCCGCCCAGGCTGGCAGCAAAGGTGTTTTCCTTCTTGGTGCGGTAGCGCATGCGCTTCTGGATCGCATCGGCCGGCAGGTCGTCCAGGCGGTACTGGTCGGTGCCGGTGGCCACCATGTCGGCGTCATCGAAGTTGTAGATCACGCGCTGGCGGGTTTCGGCGTCGTCGAACTGGCTGTACAGCGTGCGCAGGTAGTACTTGCTGTACTCGTTCGGGCGCCAGTCCATGTTGAGGTTGGCACCGATTCGCTTGCGCTCGATCTCGTACTTGCGGCTCTGCAGGTTGATCGCGGTGACGTCACCCGGCTTCACGTCCTGCGGATCGATGTCACCGTCGAGATTGTCGTACTCGACTTCGGTGTTGTCCGACTCGAACCTGCGGTTCTGGTAGTTCACGCCCAGCGCGATGCCGAAGGTGTCGGCGAACACTTCGCTGTAGTTGAACGAAGCCTTGGGGCTGGTCTCGCCGGACAGCTGCTGGTGGCTGGCTTCGATCTTGCCGCGCAGGCTGCGGCCGTCGCGGTCGAAGGCCGAGGCGGATTCGACCAGCACCGCGCCACCGATGGCGTCACCCGGCATGTCCGGAGTCGGCGACTTGACCACGCGCAGGCGCTCGGTCGAATCGGAGGGAATGACGTCCAGCGGCGCGGCGCGGCTGGAATCTTCCGGGGTACCCACGGCGATGCCATCGATGCTGACGCTGTTGAGGTTGGCATCCAGGCCACGGATGACCACGAAGCGGCCTTCGCCCTGGTCGCGGGTCACGCTGATGCCCGGCAGGCGCTGCAGCGACTCGGCCACGTTCTTGTCCGGGTACTGGCCCAGGGCATCGGAGGACACCGCATCTTCGATGGCGTCGCTGCTGCGCTTCAGATCAACCGCGCGGATCTGCGATTCGAGCTGGGCGCGCACTTCGATGCGGTCCAGATCGACCGCATCGGCGGCAACCGCGCCGGTGGCGGCCAAGGCCTGCTCCCCGGCGGCCTGCAGCGGTGCTGCGGCCCCCAGCGCCAGGGTCACGGTGATGGCCATGGCCAGCGGAGTCTTGATGTGCACGGTGGAGCCCCATACCTGTGAAGAATGGGTCTGCAAGGTATGTCCGCAAAGTTGCACGGCGGTGACACCGTTCAGCACATTCATTGCATCCGGCGTGGGCTTCGCAGCGCCGATCCGGCAAAATGGAGGCCTCTCTACAGTCCCCATTCCCGACCATGAAGATCGTCGAAGTGCGCCACCCGCTGGTGCAGCACAAGATCGGCCTGATGCGCATTGCCGCGCTCAGCACCAAGGATTTCCGCGAGCTGGCCAACGAACTGGGCACGCTGCTGGCCTACGAGGCCACCGCCGACCTGGAGACCGAACCGCACACCCTCCCCGGCTGGGCCGGCCCGGTGACCGTGCAGCGCATCGCTGGCGCCAAGATCACCGTGGTGCCGATCCTGCGTGCCGGCCTGGGCATGCTCAGCGGCGTGCTGTCGCTGATCCCGGCCGCGCGCGTGAGCGTGGTCGGCCTGCAGCGCGATGAGGAAACCCTGCAGCCGGTGCCTTATTTCGAGCGCCTGACCGGCCGCCTGGAAGAGCGCGATGCGCTGATCCTGGACCCGATGCTGGCCACCGGCGGCACCCTGATCGCCACCATCGACATGCTCAAGCGCGCGGGCGCGCGCCGCATCAAGGGCATCTTCCTGGTCGCCGCACCGGAGGGCATCGAGGCGGTCAAGGCCGTGCACCCGGACGTGGAGATCTACACCGCGGCCATCGATGCCCAGCTCAACGACAAGGGCTACATCCTGCCGGGCCTGGGCGATGCCGGTGACCGTATCTTCGGTACCCGCGTGGTGTGATCCAGCGGCTGGGGGCAGAGCCCATTGCCGTCGCAAAGGGATCTGACCCCGGGGTCGGATCCCTTCCGCAGGAAGGGCTCTGACTCCAGATTCATCTTCACGTCGTCTTCCGGCCAGCAGGCGAATGCTCCGCGCACCCCGCACCGCTCGCCCTGGAGATGCCATGAAAGCCTCGTTCCTGCTGGCCGCTGCCCTGCTCATCGGCCTGCCCCTTGCCGCCACCGCCGCCACCCCGCAACAGCAGCGCATGGCCGATTGCTCGGCCAAGAACAAAGGGCTGAAGGGCGACGCCTACAAGACCGCGCAGAGCGCCTGCCTGAGCGGCCACGCCACCGAAACCAGGGCCACCACCCCGCAGGAGCGCATGAAGCAGTGCAACGCCGATGCCGCGACCAGAAAGCTCGCCGGCGACGCCCGCAAGACCTTCATGAGCAGCTGCCTGAAGGCCTCGTAAGAACGTCCATCGACTTCACCCAGATGGGGTCAGAGCCCGTTGCACAGCAACGGGATCCGACCCCTGCAGATCACCAGCAGATCGCAGAAATCTGTCAGAGGTGGGGCGGTGTGGGTGGGCAGGACCGTTGGCGCCATGGATGGCGCCATCGAGCCCCCATGGATGGGTTTACGGCGTGTCCTGACCACCCACACAGACCCGCCATCCCACGCAATGCCGCTCTTGATCTTGCTTCGGCTTCTGCAGGTGCAGGGCGCAGCCCTGCCGAACACCCTCACCCCAACGCCCGCGCCTTCAGCTCCCCCTGCTCATGCAGGGTCACAAAACGCCCCTTCTCATCCCGCCCCAGCTGCGCCAGCGCCACCTGCGGGTCATGGGTGAAGAACAGATGCACGTTGCGCGCGAGCTTGTCTTCCAGGAAGCGCCGCTTCTCGTCGACCAGCAGCTCCGCATTGCGGTCGTAGCCCATGGTGATCGGCACGTGCACCCACGAGCGCCCCGGGATCAGGTCCGCACAGAACACCACGCCGCCGTGCGCATCCTCGCCGGCATGCGCGTGGCCGACGATCTCGGCCAGCATCAGGCCCGGCGTATGGCCGTCGCTGTAGCTGAAACGCACGCTGCTGCCCAGCACCTTGGAGTACTCGCCCTCCACCACTTCCAGGCGGCCCGTGGCCTGCAGCAGGCCCGGCAGCTCGGGAATGAAGCTGGCGCGGTCGCGCGGATGCGGCTGCAACGCCCGCTGCCAGTGCTGCGCACCCACCACGAAGGTCGCGTTGGGGAACAGCAGTTCCGGCGAGCGGCCTTCGCTCCATGCCGCCAGCAGGCCGCCGGCATGGTCGAAATGCAGGTGGCTGAGAACCACCACGTCGATGTCCTCGTGTTCGAAACCCGCTTCGCGCAGCGAATCGATCAGTACGTGCTGGCTTTCCTGTACGCCGTAACGGTCACGCATGCGCGGGTCGAAGAACGCACCGATGCCGGTCTCGAACAGCACGGTCTTGCCATCCAGCGGGCTGGCCAGCAGCGCACGGCAAGCCAGCTCGATGCGATTGAGCTCGTCCGGAGCCGCCCACTTTTCCCACACCGCACGCGGCGCGTTGCCGAACATCGCACCGCCATCCAGGCGTTGCGAGTTCCCACGAATCGACCATAGTTTCATGCGGCAATTATCGAGGCCCCCCCGTTAAATAATCGCTAGCCGGAATTGCGTGCCGCAAAATGCAGAACCCCGCCGGGTGGCGGGGTTCGGTGATTCTCACTTCGCCGGGCATGGCCCGGCGCTACCGCCGCATCAGTGCGCCGGCACGACCTGGGCGCTGCCCACCGGGTTGCGCGGATCGCTGCCGCCGTAAAGCTTGTTGGCCTTGCGGTCCCACTCCACCGTCTGCAGGTTGCCCCACACGTGGCTGGAGCCGCGGCCGCCGGCGGCGACATCGCCCGGCAGGTCGATCTTGTGGCCCATCGCCTGCAGCTGCTTCACGGTGTCCGCGTCGAAGGCATCGCTCTCGGCCTCGATCAGGTCGGGCAGCCACTGGTGGTGGTAGCGCGGCAACGCGGCCACCTGCTGCGCATCCAGGCCAGCGTCATAGCCGAGGATGCCCAGCAGCACCATGGTGATGATGCGGCTGCCGCCCGGGGTGCCCAGCACCACTACCTTGTCGGCGTTCTCCATGAAAGTGGGCGTCATCGAGCTGAGCATGCGCTTGCCGGGCTTCGGTGCATTGGCCGCATAGCCCATCACGCCGAAGGCGTTGGGGGTGCCCGGCTTCAGCGCGAAGTCGTCCATCTCGTTGTTCAGCAGCACGCCGGTGCCCTTGGGAATCAACCCCGAGCCATACAGCAGGTTGACGGTCTGTGTGGCGCCGACGCGGTTGCCATCGCGGTCGATGATCGAGAAATGGGTGGTCTCGTCATCTTCCAGCGGGGTCGGGTTGCCCGACAGCAGGTCGCTGGGGGTGGCCTTGTCCGGGTGGATGGTGGCCCGCAGGCCCTGCGCGTAATCCTTGCTGGTCAGCACCTTCTGCGGGATCTGCACGAAGTCCGGATCGCCGAGGAAGAAGGTGCGGTCGCGGTAGGCGCGGCGCATGGCTTCCACCACCAGGTGGGTGCGGTGGGCCGCGTCCATCTGCTTGATGTCCCAGCCTTCCAGGATCTGCAGCATGCTGGCAAGGGCGATGCCACCGGACGACGGCGGCGGCGCGGTGGTGATCTTCCAGCCGTTGTAGTCGAACACGATCGGCTCGCGCAGCTTGACCTGGTAGCCGGCCAGCTCATCGGCCGTCCACTTGCCACCGGCCTGCTTGACGCCTTCCAGCAGCAGCTTGCCGGTCTGGCCCTTGTAGAAGCCATCGCGACCGCCGGCCGCCAGGCGCTCCAGGGTCTGTGCCAGCTCAGGCTGCTTGAACAGATCGCCGGTGGCGATCGGCTTGCCGTTGCGCAGGTAGACCTCGCGCGTGCCGGGGAAGCGTTCCATCACCTCGCGGCGCGAGGCGTAGCCCTTGGCCATGCGGTCATAGACCGGGAAACCTTCGCGGGCGATGCGGATGGCCGGCTGCAGCGAGGCCGACAGCGGCAGCTTGCCGTGCTTGGACGACAGCTCCACCAGCGCAGCGGGCAGGCCCGGGATACCCGCCGACCACGGGCCGTTGACCGAGCGGTCGCGATCCAGGTTGCCCTGCTTGTCCAGGAACGCCTGCGGGGAAGCGGCCGCCGGGGCGGTCTCGCGCGCATCCAGCATGATGTCCTTGCCGGTGGCTGCATCGTGCAGCAGGAAGAAGCCGCCGCCGCCCAGGCCCGAGCTGATCGGCTCGACCACGGCCAGGGTGGAGGACACCGCCACCGCGGCGTCGAAGGCGTTGCCGCCCTGCGCCAGAATGTCGATGCCGGCCTGGGTGGCCAGCGCATGACCACTGGCGATGGCCGCGCCATCAGGGCGCTCGGCACGGGCAGTGGTTTCAGCCCAGGCCAGCGGGCTCAGCACCAGGCTGAGTAGCAGCAGGGGGCGGACGATCAGCGTCTTCATTCGGATGGGGGCTCCGCGTAGAGTTCGGGGTGATCGTGCTGCAGTCGGCGCAACTTGGCCAGCAGCTGGACTTCCGTTTCCACGATCTCCGGGTCCGGGTCGATGCATTCGACCGGGCAGACGACCACGCACTGTGGCTCGTCGAAGTGACCCACGCATTCGGTACAGCGCGCAGGGTCGATCAGGTAGATGGTTTCACCCATCGAAATGGCCTGGTTCGGGCAGGCCGGCTCGCAGACGTCGCAGTTGACGCAGAGCTCGTTGATTTTCAGCGACATGGCGATACTCCTCGCCCGCGCCTTGGGACAAGGACCGGCCCGCGTGGGCGCGCGGGTCGGTCAGGTCATCAGCGGCTTCCTCGCGGAGCGCCGCCCGGGCCATGCCGGAGCATGGCCGCCATGGCACGGTCTTACTTGGCTTCGACGAAAATGTACTCGGCGCCGGTCGGCTGCACGGCAGCCTGCACGCGGGCGTTGTCAGCGGACTGGCCGATGAAGACGACGCGCACGCCCTTCATGGAATCCGGCGAGACGTCCTTGAACACGGTCTGGATCATGTCAGCCATCTTGCCCGAGGCCGACGAACCGAAGGCCAGCATGTTGCCCGGCTGCACGCCACGGGCAACGGCCTGGGTCGCGCTTTCGGTCTGGCGCTCGTACTTGGCCTGGAAGTCCGGGTCCGATTCCGGCGAGAGGTAATACAGGAACGGGCTGTTGGTGATGTTGCCCATGTTCTGGATCGCCACTTCCTGCAGGTACTTCTTCCAGCCTGCATCGTCTTCCTTGGCCGGAGCGACCAGGGCCTGCTTGGCGTCTTCGACCGGAGCGGCCTCTTCCTTCTTGCAGGCGGTGAAGGCCAGGGCAAACGAAGCGATCAGCATCGCGCGCATGGTGGTGTTCATGGGTTTCCTCCCGAGTGGTGCGTGTGGTTTACGTAATGGGGGTGCGTGGTACTACTGGCCCTGCCGCGCGGGCAGGATTTACGACTGCGCCGACTTCGCTTCGCGGACCTTGCGCAGCGCCTCGAGCACGGCGGCCGGCACGAAACCGGACACGTCGCCTCCCAGGCGGGCGATCTCGCGGACCAGCGAGGACGAAATGAAGCTGTGCTGCTCGGCCGGGGTCAGGAACAGGGTCTCGACCTCCGGGATCAGGTGGCGGTTCATGCTCGCCATCTGGAATTCGTATTCGAAGTCGGACACCGCGCGCAGGCCGCGCAGCAGCACCCCGCCCTGGACCGAACGTACGAAATGGGCCAGCAGGGTATCGAAGCCGATGACCTCGACATTGCTGTGGTGGCCCAGGGCGCCCCGCGCCAGCTGCACGCGCTGCTCCAGCGGCAGCGCCGGGCCCTTGGACGGGCTCTGCGCCACGCCGACCACGACCTTTTCGAACAACGGCGCGGCCCGGCTCACCAGGTCGATATGACCATTGGTGATGGGGTCGAACGTGCCGGGGTAGACGGCGATGCGGCGGTTGGCCACGGTCATGGGCGGTAGCAGATGTTCAGATGAGGTCAAAGTGTAGCAGTGGCGCGGCGGTACAGGGCAAAGCGCACCTCGCGGGTGCCGCCCTCGCGGTGCAGCAGCCATTCCGGAGGCAGCACGGGCACATGGCCCGCCGGGGATTCCAGGTACAGCCAGGCATCGGCGGCGAGGTGGCGCGGCAGCTGGGCGAGCACGTCCTGCCACAGGCCGTCGGCGAACGGCGGGTCGATGAAGACCAGTGTGGCCTGCTGCGCGGGGGCGCCCTGCAGCCAGCGCAGGGCATCGGCCTGAACTACGGTGACCTGCTCGGCAGCCTGCAGCTTGGCGACAGCGGTGGTCAGGTTGCGGCCGAGCTGGGCATCGCGCTCGACCAGGGTGGCGTGGGCGGCACCGCGCGAGACGGCTTCCAGGCCCAGCGCGCCGCTGCCGGCGAACAGGTCCAGCACCCGCGCCCCGCCGAGCTTGGGCAGCAGCCAGTTGAACAGGGTTTCGCGCACGCGGTCGCTGCTGGGCCGCAGGCCCGGAAGGGTCGGCACCGGCAGGCGGGTATTGCGCCAGCGCCCGCCGATGATGCGGACCTGGCCGTCATTGCCACCACGGCCGCTCACCGGCGCCCCCGGCGGGCTTCATTCGAGAATTTCAGCATGAGCAGGATTGTAGTTCGGCCGGGCGGCGCCCGGGGACGCGCCAACGCATGCGCGCTGTCGCTCCCACGCTTCGCTGCGCGAAACGCGGGCCCCACTTACCAGCTTCCACACCCCCGCCGCTTCGCGGCCGCCCCCTGACTCAGGGGGCTCCACCCCGGACGCGATCCGATGCTCGACATACAGGCCAGTTTTATTTCGATATCTGACAGATGTGTCGACCAAGGTCGACACCTACCAACCGCCGAGTGAACCCGTCAGAGGCGGGGCGGTGTGGGTTGGCAGGACCGTTGGCGCCATGGATGGCGCCATCAAGCCCCCAGGGACGGGTTCACGGCGTGTCCTGCCAACCCACACCGCCCCGCCATCCCACGGAACGCCCGCTGTTGCTGTTGCTTCGGCCTCTGCAGGTGCAGGGCTGCAAGTCCTGCCCGACCAACCCCTTGATATCGGGACAATCAGCCATACCCCTTGGCCAGGCCGCACGCGCTGGCGCGGCATTGCACACGGAGCCCTATCGATGACCGAGACCACCCATACCGAAACCCTTGGCTTCCAGACCGAGGTCAAGCAGCTGCTGCAGCTGATGATCCATTCGCTGTACTCCAACAAGGAAATCTTCCTCCGCGAGCTGGTCTCCAACGCCGCCGACGCCGCCGACAAGCTGCGCTTCGAAGCCCTGACCCAGCCCGCCCTGCTGGAAGGCGACAGCGAACTGCGCGTGCGCGTCAGCTTCGACGCCGCCGCCCACACCATCACCATCGAAGACAACGGCATCGGCATGAGCCGCGCCGAAGCCATCGCCCACCTTGGCACGATTGCCAAGTCCGGCACCGGCGATTTCCTGCGCCAGCTGTCCGGCGACCAGAAGAAGGATTCGCAGCTGATCGGCCAGTTCGGCGTCGGCTTCTACAGCGCCTTCATCGTCGCCGACGAAGTGGAAGTGACCTCGCGCCGCGCCGGCCTGGCCGCCGCCGAGGGCGTGCGCTGGACCTCGCGTGGCGAAGGCGATTTCGACGTGGCCACCATCGACAAGGCCGAGCGCGGTACCCGCATCGTCCTGCATCTGAAGGATGGCGAGCACGACTTCGCCGACGGCTGGCGCCTGCGCAGCATCCTCAAGAAGTACTCCGACCACATCGGCCTGCCGATCCAGATGCCGAAGGAAGGCGACGACGCCGCCGGCGAGTGGGAGACCGTCAACCGCGCAAGCGCGCTGTGGACCCGCCCGCGCACCGAGATCAGCGACGCCGAGTACACCGAGTTCTACAAGCACGTGGCGCACGACCACAGCGACCCGCTGGCGTGGAGCCACAACAAGGTTGAAGGCAAGCTCGAGTACACCTCGCTGCTGTACGTGCCCGGCCGCGCGCCGTTCGACCTGTACCACCGCGACGCGCCCAAGGGCCTGAAGCTGTACGTGCAGCGCGTGTTCGTGATGGACCAGGCCGAGCAGTTCCTGCCGCTGTACCTGCGCTTCATCAAGGGCGTGGTCGATTCCAACGATCTGTCGCTGAACGTCTCGCGCGAGATCCTGCAGTCCGGCCCGGTCATCGATTCGATGAAGGCCGCGCTGACCAAGCGCTCGCTGGACATGCTGGAAAAGCTGGCCGCCGACAAGCCGGAGCGGTACGCCACGTTCTGGAAGGAATTCGGCCAGGTGCTGAAGGAAGGCCCGGCCGAGGACTACAACAACCGCGAGAAGGTGGCCGGCCTGCTGCGCTTCGCCTCCACCCGTGGCGAAGCCGATGCACAGACCGTGTCGCTGGCCGATTACGTCGGCCGCATGGCCGAGGGCCAGGACAAGATCTATTACCTGACCGGCGAGAGCTACAGCCAGGTGCGCAACAGCCCGCACCTGGAAGTGTTCCGAAAGAAGGGCGTGGAAGTGCTGCTGCTGACCGACCGCATCGACGAGTGGCTGATGGGCTACCTGACCGATTTCGACGGCAAGGGCTTTGTCGACATCGCCCGCGGCGACCTCGACCTGGGCGCGCTGGAAAGCGAAGCCGACAAGCAGGAACAGGAAGCGGCAGCGAAGGACAAGCAGGGTCTGGTCGAGCGCCTGAAGTCGGTGCTGGGCGATGACGTGGCCGAAGTGCGCGTGTCGCACCGTCTGACCGATTCGCCGGCGGTGCTGGCCATCGGCGAACAGGACCTGGGCCTGCAGATGCGCCAGATCCTGGAAGCCAGCGGGCAGAAGGTGCCGGACAGCAAGCCGGTGCTGGAGATCAACCCGGGCCACCCGCTGATCGCCAAGCTCGACGCCGAAGCCGATGGCGCGCGCTTCGACGACCTGGGCCGGGTCCTGTTCGACCAGGCCGCGCTGGCCGCCGGTGACAGCCTGAAGGATCCGGGCGCCTACGTGGCACGCCTGAACAAGCTGCTGCTGGAACTGTCGGCCTGACCGATGGGGAGGGCGCCGGGCATGGCCCGGCGCTACCGGCCGGTGCTTTGGTAGATGCCAACCTTGGTTGGCGCTTCAAAGGCATGTCAACCAAGGTTGACACCTACCAGAGCGGTTGCCTCAGGCTTCCCGATCCAGCAGCGAGCCCAGCATCTGGTCCTGGCGACGGATCACCGCGGCGTTGGCGGCAAACGCCACCACCTCGGCCTTGGCCGCCAGCAGGTCGCCCAGTGGCGCTGTCGGGTCCGGATCGGTGGCATTGACGGTGGTTTCCACCCCGCCCTGCTCCATCGGGCTGCGCTGCAGCTGCAGGCGCTGCGCGTCCGGGGTAGCGAGGTTGGCCACGTTGTGTGCGGCCACCTGCACGCCCTGCTGGGCCGCACGCATGCCGGACAGCGCAGTCTCCATCACGTTCATCGGCGGTCTCCTGGCCGCCCTGCGCAGCCCCTCGGACCGGTTAACGGCCGCACCTGCGCAATCTTGAGTGCACATCGGGCCGACAGGCTCGAGTGGTAGCATATCCCTCTGATTTCAGCGCCTTTTGCCAATGCTCAGTTTTTTCCGCCGCAAGAAGCCCCAGGACGCCGCCACACCGGACGCGCCCAAGACCCAGCATTACTCGGCTGACGAGCTGGCGGCGGCGTTCCCGTCCGCTGCCCCGGTCAAAGAAGCCCCGGCCGCGCCGGTCGCCACGCCCGCCAGCGTCGAGGCCGCCACGCCCGCGCCTGCGCCTGTCGTAGCGCCCGAGC
>NZ_QETL01000093.1:0-15699 GCF_003105135.1 Stenotrophomonas sp. SPM
GCTGCTGCAGCGGTTCGCCCGCATCCATGATGTCCTGCTGCCGGCCTGGCGGCAGGCCGCACTGGCCGCGCAGGCCGCCACCGGCGCGGTCCGCGCCGGGCAGGCGGCCGCGCTGCACGCACAGATCGATGACGAGGTCGCGGCGGCTCAGGCTAGACTGCGCTGAGTCGCCCACCGCTGCCGCTAACCCACCTGCAAGGAGACTGCCCGATGACCCAGGACAGCCAGCAACCCGGCACCCTCGTGCCGACCCCGGCCACCCCTTCCGCACTGGACGAGGGCGCGCTGCAGGCCCTGGGCCTGGTCCGCGAGGATCTTCCCCGCATCGCCGAGATCCGCCAGGAACTGGACGACCTGCGGCCGGGCAACCTGCAGGTGTTCGGCCGCGAAGCCGCGTCGCGCACCGCCGCGTTTTCCAGCCAGCTGCTGGACCAGGTGCGCAACCGTGACCTCGATGCCAGCGGCGACAAGCTCGGCGAAGTAGTGCGCATCGCGCGCAGCCTGAAATTGGATGGCTTCGCCCAGCGTTCCAAGGTGCCGGTCATCGGCAGCCTGATCGACCGCCTGCGCGTGTCCAAGGGCGAGCTGGTGCAGAAATTCAGTGATACCAATGCGCAGATCGAGCAGCTGCTGGGCGACGTCGGCGTGCAGCAGGCGCTGATGGGCAAGCGCGTGGGCGAGTTCGACCGCATGCACGAGATCGTGCGCGAGGAGCGCCACGCGCTGGGCCTGCATGCCGCCGCCGGCAAGCAGCGCCTGGCCGAACTGCAGGCCGAGCAGCTGGCGGGGCAGGGCAGTGACGACCCGCAGCAGCGCATCCGCCAGAGCGAGGTCGACAATGCGATCCGTCTGATCGAGAAGCGCGTGTCCGACCTGCAGTTGATGCAGCATGCCGCCGACCAGTCGCTGCCGATGATCCGCCTGATCCAGGCCAATGCGCTGCAGCTGATCGAGAAATTCAACACGGTGCGCGAGATCACCATCCCGTCGTGGAAGCGCCAGTTCGCCATCCAGCTGTCGCTGGGTGAGCAGAAGGCGGCGGTCGAACTGTCCACCGCCATCGACGATGCCACCAACGAGATGATGCGCCGCAATGCCGATCTGCTGCGCCAGGCCTCGGTGGATACCGCGCGCAGCAACCAGCGCGGCGTGGTCGACGTCGCCACGCTGCGCCACGTGCACGACCAGCTGATCGCCACGGTCGAGGAAGTGCGCAGCATCCATCGCGAGGGCATGCAGCAGCGGCAGCAGGCCGAAGTTGAACTGTCGCGCCTGCGCGAGGACCTGCAGCAACGGCTGGCCGCACCCACCGCGCCCTGATCGACACGGCGACGTCTTACCCCGAGTGAAGGCGAGGTGATTGCTGAATGTGACGGATGTCTTGGTTTGGCGCGCTTCTGAATCCGTCAGCGCCGAGTCGACATAGGCACAACATCTGATCAACCACAATGCGCCCAGCCGGACCATGGCTGGGCGCTTTGCTGTGCGCGCCCGCCGTCGATGGAATCCTGCTGGTACGTTCAATCTTTTCAACGAGGACGCAACGGATATGCCCCATTTCTCTTCCCGCCGCATGCGCATGACGGGTCTCGCGATCCTTCCGGGCCTGCTGCTTGCCCTGGGCGCCTGTGCGGCAGGTGATTCATCGAGCCCGGCCGCTGCACCGGCTGCCAGCGCACCGGCTGCCACGGCCGGTCCCGCCCCGGCGGCGGCGCCGACCGCTGCGGCCGGTGACGGTCTGGCAGCACTGATCCAATCCAGCGGCGTGACGTGCACCGACGCCAGCGCGGGCCGTGGCTGCACGGCCGGCGATGTCGACAGCGGTGATTTCTACGATGTGGAACTGTCGCCGGGCTGTGGCGACCATGGCTTCTTCGCCGGCGTCGCTGATGCCAAGGGCGCCGAAACCCTGGATACCGTGCCGACTACGGGCAGCAAGGCCAAGGCTACCGCGCGCCTGTCGAAGGGGCAGCTGGTGTGCGTGCAGGGCATCGGCCGCGCGGGGCAGAACCCGATGTTCTATTACGTCGTGGCCGTTCCCGCGGCGACGGTCGACAAGTGCAAGGGCAACGCCTTGTGTGACACCTACGGCGACCGTCCGATCAGTGGCCTGGCCAGCAGTGGCGAAGCCTGCCACGCGGCAGCGCCGGGGCAGTATGCCGGCAACTGCGCACGCGGCTGGGTCAGCGCCGACGTGCTCGACGTGTTTTCCAACGGAATGTAAGCACCGCCAACGCAGCGGCCCAATCAACCATTGGCAAAGGAACAGCTCATGTCGGACCCCAAGGTCACCCGCCTGGTCAGCAGCGTCGGCACGACGCGTACGCTGGAAATGGATGATGGCAGCATCATCGAACGCTCCGGCGGCAGCGTCTCATGGCGCAACAACAATCCAGGCAATCTCAAGTTCGAGTTCGCGGGCAGCGCGGACAAGACCGTCACCAATACCCGTACCCGCGAACAGGCGCTGGAATCCGCGCAGGGGCGCTATGCCGGCGTCGTCGGCCTGGACCAGTGGGGCAATGCGGTATTCGAAAGCTATGAAGCAGGACGGGTAGCGAAGATCCAGCTGCTCGAACGCCGGTTTGGCGACAAGACCGTCGAGGAAATGCTGCCCAGCTATTCCAAGGCCGATTACAGCGGCGGCACCCATCACAGGGAACAGGCCGCCGCCATCTATGCCGAGGGTGATCGCAACGGTGTCGATCTGCGCTCAAAGAAGGTCGGCGAGATGAGCGTGCGCGAGCGTGAAGTCCTGGCCGATGGAATCCGCCGTTTCGAAGGCTGGAACCCCGGCGAGGTCACGACGCAGCAGGCGCCGACGCGCACCCAGGCGGCGGCACCCGTGCAGACCCAGGCGGCGTCACAGGCTCCGGCCGCCACTGCGACGGCACCTGCCGCGGCCGCAACTGCTACCGGCAGTGCCGCCGTCTACAACGAGGCCTACCAGCACTTCATGGCGTCGGGCCGGCAGTACGAGTACGGCCGGCCGGATCACCCGCGCCCGGGTCGCGACAGCAGCCGGCTGGAGCGCGACCTCGATGGTGACGGGCGCCTTGGCGTGGATTGTTCCGCCTTCGTCTGGCGCGGCCTGAAAAACGCCGGCTATGACGTGCGCGGCGAGAACGCTGCGGCCTTCACCACGTCCATGCTGTTCAACGGCGCCAACACCACGGCGTACGCACGCGAGCACTTCGACGTGACGTCGGCGGCCGAGGCGCGCAAGCCGAACGGCTCGTTGAAGCAGGGCGACATCCTGATGTTCTCTTCGTCGCAGGGCCAGCACGTCGGCATCTTCAAGGGCTACGACGCGCAGGGTAACATCCAGTTCATCGGTTCACAGGGCAGCACAGGTCCGGCCGAAGTGACCATCCGCCCGGGCGGCTACTGGGATGGCGGCAGCACGCGGATCGTCGGCGCACTGACACCGAAGCCCGAATTCCAGGTGCGCGCGCCGTTGCATGGCGGTGCCGAGCCTGCACCCGCGCGCACGGCCGCACAGCCGGCACCCGCGGCGGCAGCACCGGCGGCATCGGCCGATCTGCTCAAGCACGGCCAGCGCGGCACCGATGTGCAGGCGCTGCAGCACAGCCTCAACCAGCTGGGTGTGCGCGATGGCAACGGCAATCGCCTGGCCGAGGACGGCCGCTTCGGCGATCACACCCGCGAAGCGGTGATCGCCTTCCAGAAGCAGCAAGGCCTCGCCGCCGACGGCATCGTCGGACGCCATACGCGCACCGCGCTGGCGGCCGAACAGACCCCGCGCCATGAGGCACCGGCCGTGGCAGCGAAGGAGCCATCGCTCAACGATGCCTCGCACCCGGACAACCCGCTGCACAATGCGGTCCGCGGCAAGCTGCCCAGCATGATCTCCGAGGACGCCGCGGCCCACATCACCCAGCAGGCCAAGCAGAACGGCATCGACTCGCCGGAAAAACTGCAGAGCATCACCCTGCAGGACGGAAAGGCCTTCGTGATGGGGACGACGCCGGGCTTCCGCGCGGCGGTGGACCTGAATCAGCCGCCGCCGTCGCTGGAACAGACCAGTGCGAAGCTGTTGGACGACCAGCCGCGTCAGCAGCAGGTGCAGGACGAGCAGCAGAAGATCGCGGTCGGCGCACGCTGAGCAAACGCCATCCTTGGTCCCGCCCCGTAGAGTCGAGCTTGCTCGACTGGAACAAAGGCAGTCGAGCAAACTCGACTCTACAGTTGCGCCATCGCCCAGTCGGCCAGCGCATTTGCGCGCGGGTCGGCCGGGCCATCCGGCCGCGCCAGCACCCAGAAACCGCCGGTCGCAGCGAAGCCCCACGGCGCGATCAGCCGCCCGGCGGCGAGGTCCTCGGCCACCAGCGGCTCCGGCGCGATGGCCGGCCCCAGTCCGGCAACGGCCGCTTCCAGCAGGTAGTACAGGTGTTCGAAGCCGGTGCCCATCTGCAACCGCGCCGGGTCCAGCCCGTGCGCCTGCGCCCATGCCGGCCACGCCTGCGGGCGCGAGCTGGTGTGCAGCAGCGTCTCCTGCAGCAGCGCGTCGGGCGGTACATGGCGCAGGCGCTGCGCGGCAGGATGCGAGGGCGCCACCACCCCGCCCACCCGTTCCGGTGCCAGTTCGCGCACCTGCCAGCCCCGCGGCCACGGCCCCTGCGCCAGCAGCAGCACCGCATCCAGCGCCGCCTGCGCCTCGGTGAAGGCGCCATCCAGCGCCGACCATTGCAGGTTCACCCCCGGCAGGGCCGCCTGCAATGCGGGCAGCCGGGGAATCATCCAGCGCGCCAGCACGCTGCCGCTGCAGCCCAGCACCAGCGCCGGAGAACGGGCCGGCTGGCCCAGTTCGCGCACGCAGGCCTCGATGCCGGCGAAGGCCTCGCCGCAGGCCGCGTGCAGGCGCTGCCCGGCCACGGTCAGGCGCAGCCCGCGGCCTGCACGCTGGAACAGCGGCAGTCCCAGATGGTCCTCCAGCAGCTTCAGCTGCCGGCTCACCGCACCGTGGGTCACGTGCAGGGCCTGCGCGGCGCGGCCCACGCCCCCCAGGCGGGCGGTGGCCTCGAAGGCGCGCAGGGCGTTGAGCGGTGGCAGCAGGGAAGTGCTCATGTGAGATTTCCTGACGATATTCGCCAGATAATATCGATATTCCGGTCAGGATCCGTGCGCTAGAGTATCCACCTGTCTCGAACCAGCGGTCGCTTCCATGTCTGCCTCCCCCATTGCCGACTACCATGCCTTCCCGGACGCCCAGGGCCACTTCGGCCGTTACGGCGGCAGTTTCGTCGCCGAAACCCTGGTCGGCCCGCTGCAGGAACTGGCCGAGGCCTACGACCAGGCCCGCCAGGACCCGGCGTTCCAGCTGGCCTACGACAAGGACCTGGCCCATTACGTTGGCCGGCCGAGCCCGATCTATCACGCCCAGCGCCTCAGCGATCACGTCGGCGGTGCGCAGATCCTGCTCAAGCGCGAGGACCTGAACCACACCGGCGCGCACAAGATCAACAACACCATCGGCCAGGCCCTGCTGGCCGCGCGGATGGGCAAGAAGCGCATCATCGCCGAGACCGGCGCCGGCCAGCACGGCGTGGCCAGTGCCACCGTCGCCGCGCGCCTGGGCCTGGAATGCGTGGTCTACATGGGCGCCACCGACATCGAGCGGCAGAAGATCAACGTCTACCGCATGAAGCTGCTGGGCGCGACGGTGGTGCCGGTCACCTCCGGCTCGGCCACCCTGAAGGACGCGCTCAACGAAGCGATGCGCGACTGGGTGACCAACGTGCAGGACACCTTCTACATCATCGGCACCGTGGCGGGCCCGGACCCGTACCCGCGCATGGTGCGTGACTTCAACGCCATCGTCGGCCGCGAAGCGCGCGAGCAGATGCTGGCCGAGTACGGCCGCCTGCCCGATGCGATCACCGCCTGCGTCGGCGGTGGCAGCAACGCCATCGGCCTGTTCCATGCCTTCCTCAACGATCGCGAGGTCGAGATCTTCGGCGCCGAAGCGGCCGGCGACGGCATCCACACCGGTCGCCACGCCGCCTCGATTGCCGCTGGCCGGCCCGGCGTGCTGCACGGCAACCGCACCTACGTGCTGTGCGATGACGATGGCCAGATCATCGAGACCCACTCGGTGTCGGCCGGCCTGGACTACCCCGGCGTCGGCCCGGAACACGCCTTCCTGTCCGACAGCGGCCGTGCCACCTACCTCGGCATCACCGATGAGGAGGCGCTGCAGGCCTTCCACCTGCTGGCGCATGTCGAGGGCATCCTGCCGGCGCTGGAATCCAGCCACGCGCTGGCCCAGGCCATCAAGCTGGCCCGTGAGCGCCCGCGCGACCAGATCGTGCTGTGCAACCTGTCCGGCCGTGGCGACAAGGACGTGCACACCATCGCCGCGCGCGAAGGCCTGGTGCTGTGAACTACGTGCTGCGCCACGGTGGCGCGCTGGTACTGGCGGTCGGTCTGGGCGGCTGCACGCCACCCGATCCGCCGGTGCTGGCACCTGCGCCGGCGTCGCCCGCAGCGATCGCTCCGGCACGCCAGCTGGCCAGCAATGATGATGACGCCGCGCATCGCCCGATCGAGGATGCGCCGGCGGCCACCCGCGCCGACAGCGCCGAGGACGAAACCGCCCCGGCAGTCGTGTCGGTGGCGCTGGACCATGCCGGCGACGTGTTGATCGGCCAGCCCTTCAGCGAGCTGGAGGGGGAGGCGCAGTGGCACTCGGCCGGGCTGGGCGAGGCCACGGCCGGGCGTTGTGAGTATTACGAGCGCGGCACGCTGCCCGAAGGCGTGGCGATGATGGTGCAGGACGGCGACGTGGTGCGCTTCGACCTGGCCCCCATCGACGATTCGGGCCAGGTGGTGGTGCAGCCCGGGCCGTTCGGCCTGCGCCTTGACATGCCGCATGCGCAGGCCCTGCAGCTGCTGCCACGGGGCGCCCTCGCGCGTCCTTATGGCGAAGATGCCGAGGCTGGCGAGACCCTGCTCTGGCAGGATCCCGGTTCCGACCTGGCGATCCGCGTGGAGATCGTCGACGGCACCGTTTCCCGAATGTACTGGGGCGCCAGCGGCGCCGTTGACCTGATCGAAGGATGTACCTGACATGTCCGTATCCCGACTCGATGCCTGTTTCCAGCGCCTGCGCGAGCAGCAGCGCAAGGCGCTGATCCCCTTCATCACCGCTGGCGACCCGTCGCTGGAGGCCACCGTGCCGGTCATGCATGCGCTGGTCGAGGCCGGTGCCGATGTGATCGAACTGGGCGTGCCGTTCTCCGATCCAATGGCCGATGGCCCGACCATCCAGCGCAGTTCCGAGCGCGCGCTGGGCCGCGGTGCCGGCAGCCGTTACGTGCTGCAGGCGGTGGCGGAGTTCCGGCAGCGTGATGCGCAGACTCCGGTGGTGCTGATGGGCTACCTCAACCCGGTGGAGATCCACGGCTACGCGGCCTTCGCCGAGGCTGCGGTGGGCGCCGGCGTGGACGGCGTGCTGCTGGTGGACCTGCCGCCGGAAGAAGCCGGTGAAGCCCAGCAGGCCTTCGATGCGGCTGGCCTGGCGCTGGTCCTGCTGGCCTCGCCGACCACCAGCGAAGCACGCGCCGGCAAGCTGCTCGCGCTGGCCCGCGGTTACCTCTACTACGTCAGCTTCGCCGGCGTCACCGGTGCCTCCGAGCGCCTGGACAGCGATGCCGCCAGCGCACGGCTGCAGGCCCTGCGTGCACGCGCCAGCGTGCCGGTGGTGGCCGGCTTCGGCATCAAGGATGCGGCCAGTGCCGCGGCCATGGCCCGCCAGGCCGATGGCGTGGTGGTCGGCAGCGCCCTGGTGGCGGCGCTGGCCGATGCCGGTTCGGCCGAGGAGGCTGCCCAGCGTGCCGGTTCCTTCCTGGCCCCGCTGCGGCAGGCGCTGGACGCCTGACCCACGCGTGCGCCAAGGGTTGCCGGCCAGCGGCCAGTACTACCTCCGACGCGTTGGACGCCTTGAAGGTAGCGCCGGGCCATGCCTGGCGACGCTAAACGTACGTCCCAGCATGGTTTTTTCCTGCCGGCCCGTTCCCCGCAAGGGGTGCACGGGCGGGCGCAGCAGAGCTAGACTGTCCGCCTTTGCGGCCCTCGGGCCGCCCTGAACGGAAGTGTCCTCCCGCATGAGTTGGCTCAGCAAGTTGATGCCGTCTGGCATCCGCACCGACAACACCCCCAGCAAGAAGCGCAGCGTCCCCGAGGGCCTGTGGGAAAAGTGCAGCAGCTGCGGCAGCGCGCTGTACCGCCCCGAGCTGGAAGAGAACCTGGAGGTCTGCCCGAAGTGCGGTCACCACATGGCGATCCGCGCCCGCGCGCGCCTGGCGGCCCTCTTCGACGCCGACAGCACCACCGAGATCGGTGCCCGCCTGGGCCCGACCGACCTGCTGAAGTTCAAGGACCAGAAGAAGTACAGCGAGCGCATCAAGATCGCGCAGAAGAACACCGGTGAGTACGACGCGCTGATCGCGATGCGTGGTCTGCTCAAGGGTCGTCCGCTGGTCGCCTCGTCCTTCGATTTCGCCTTCATGGGCGGCTCGATGGGTTCGGTGGTCGGTGAGCGCTTCGCGCTGGCCGCTGAAACCGCCGTCGAGATCGGTGCACCCTACGTGTGCTTCTCCGCCAGTGGCGGCGCGCGCATGCAGGAAGGCCTGTTCTCGCTGATGCAGATGGCCAAGACCTCGGCCGCGCTGGGCAAGCTGCGCGAAGCCGGCCTGCCGTACATCTCGGTGCTGACCCATCCGACCACCGGTGGCGTGTCGGCCTCGTTCGCCATGCTGGGTGACATCAACATCGCCGAGCCGCAGGCGCTGATCGGCTTCGCCGGCCCGCGCGTGATCGAGCAGACCGTGCGCGAGAAGCTGCCTGAAGGCTTCCAGCGCTCCGAGTTCCTGCTGGAACACGGTGCCATCGACCAGATCTGTGACCGCCGTGAAATGCGTAACCGCCTGTCCGACCTGCTGGCCATGCTCGGCCGCCAGCCGGCGCCGGAGGTGGCGTGATGTCGGGCCGCAGGTACTTCGGTACTGACGGCATCCGCGGCCGCGTCGGGCAGAGCCCGATCTCGGCCGACTTCGTGCTGCGCCTGGGCAATGCGCTGGGCCGCGTGCTGGTCGAACAGCGCGGCCCCGGTGGCCGCCGCCCGATCGTGGTGATCGGCAAGGACACGCGTATTTCCGGCTACATGTTCGAAGCCGCACTGGAAGCCGGCCTGGTGGCCGCCGGTGCCGACGTGCAGCTGCTGGGGCCGATGCCGACCCCGGCGGTGGCCTTCCTCACCCGCACCCTGGGCGTGGATGCCGGCGTCGTCATCAGTGCCTCGCACAACCCGCACTACGACAACGGCATCAAGTTCTTCTCCGCCCAGGGCGAGAAGCTCGACGATGCCACCGAACTGGCGCTGGAAGCCGCGCTGGACTTGCCGTTCGTGACGGCCGAATCGGAAAAGCTGGGCAAGGCCGCGCGTGCGCGCGAAGCGGTCGGCCGCTACATCGAATTCTGCAAGGCCAGCGTGCCGCGCACTTTCGACCTGCGTGGCGTGCGCCTGGTGCTCGACTGCGCCCACGGTGCCACCTACCAGATCGCACCGCTGCTGTTCCGTGAGCTGGGTGCCGAAGTGATCGGCATCGGTGCCGAGCCCAACGGCGTCAACATCAATGATGGCGTGGGCTCGACCCACATCGACAACCTGGCCGCCAAGGTGCGCGAGACCGGTGCCGACCTCGGCATCGCCTTCGACGGCGACGGCGACCGCGTGCTGATGGCCGACGACCAGGGCAACCCGGTCGACGGCGACGACCTGCTCTACATCCTGGCCCGTGCGTGGCAGGCCGACGGCCGCCTGCGCGGCCCGGTGGTCGGCACGCTGATGAGCAACTACGGCCTGGAAAAGGCCCTGGGCGAACTGCAGATCCCGTTCGTGCGCAGCAACGTGGGCGATCGCTATGTCCACCAAGCGCTGATCGAAGGCGGCGGCGTGCTCGGTGGCGAAGCCTCCGGCCACCTGCTGTGCCTGGACCGGGCAACCACCGGCGATGGCATCGTCAGCGCCCTGCAGGTGCTGGTGGCACTGCGCCGCACGGGCCAGAGCCTGCGGCAGGCGCTGCAGCCGCTGGCCAAGGTGCCGCAGAAGACCGTCAATGTGCGCCTGGGCGATGTCTCGGCCAAGGCCACGGTGCAGGCCGACAGCGTGCAG
Organism: Stenotrophomonas sp. SPM; assembly: GCF_003105135.1. NCBI lineage: Bacteria > Pseudomonadati > Pseudomonadota > Gammaproteobacteria > Lysobacterales > Lysobacteraceae > Stenotrophomonas > Stenotrophomonas sp. SPM. Next base: position 10,196 of record NZ_QETL01000093.1, read on the forward strand.
TCGGCGCTGGCTGACGCACAGCAGGCCGTGGCCGGCCGCGGCCGCGCGTTCCTGCGTCCGTCCGGCACCGAGCCGGTGGTGCGCGTCACTGTCGAGGCCGACGAAGCCACGCTGATGCAGGACACGCTGGATCGCCTGTCCGCTGCAGTGAAGTCGGCAGCCTCTGCCTGAGCCACCTGCCGCAGGTCCAGACTGAAAACGCCCCGGGAGACCGGGGCGTTTTTTGTTCCGCAGCGATGGGGTGACGGCCTGGGCCGCTCAGGGCCCCGGCACCATCTTCTTCTGGCGCGCCTTGAAGCCGTTGAAGAACGGCGCGATCAGCGGGTTGTAGCTCTGCGCGATGCGCTTGCGCAGCCAGTTGGCCGGACGGTTGCGGATCGCAAAGCGGTAGATGCGTTCCGGATCGCCACCGACCACGTTGCGGCCGAACGGGTGGGTGGTGTGCAGGTAACGGAAGCCGTGCTCACGCGCGACCTCGACGTGGTCCTGGTCGAAATCGCCGTAGGGCCAGCACAGCGTGTCGGACACTTCGCCCAGCTTCTCCTGCAGCACCTCCCTCGAGATCGCCAGGTCCTGGCTGATGCCGGCCCGGCGCTGTGCGCGGTCCAGGTCGTCGCGGCGCAGCCAGCGGGTGTGCGTGTGGGTGTGGCAGTGCACTTCGAACGTGCCCGCCTCGATCGCCGCGCGTGCTTCGCTCCAGCGCATCATCACGTCGTCGCTGCGGTCGTTCTCGAAGATCGCCGCTTCGCAGCCACGGTGGTCCGGCGTCGCAGGCAGCGTCGCACCGGCGACACCCGCATGCGGGCGCACCTCGCCTTCGCCCATCCAGCCGGTCACCACGAACACCACCGCGTGCATGCCGTACTTCTGCAGGATCGGGTGCGCGTACACCCAGTTGTCGAGGTAGCCATCATCGAAGGTGATGACGATGGACCGGCGCGGCACCGGCTTGCCGGCCAGGAAGCCGGCGTACTGGTCCAGGGTCAGCGAGGTCCAGCCGTTGTTGGCCAGCCACGCGATCTGGCTTTCGAAATTTTCCGGCGAGACGGTGATCATCCCCGGCGAGGGGCTGACGTGATGGTGCATCAGCACCGGAACGGTTCGCGCATCAGCCATGTCCCAGCTCCTTCAGCCACTGGTGGTAGTAGTGTTCGGTGGTTTCGCCATGCCCGGCGGGGCTGAAATCGTGCGCAGTGCGCATCCAGTCCCAGCCGGCGCGGCCCATCATCTGCCGGCGCTGCGGATCATCCACCAGCAGGCGCAGGGCGGCGGTCAACGCGCCATTGTCGCCCAATCGGGTGAGGATGGCATTGCTGCCTTCGGCCACCATTTCCGGCACGCCGCCGACCCGCGTGGCGACGATCGGCACCGCCACGTAGGCGGCCTCGAGGAAGACCGTGCCGGCCGCCTCCTTGTGCGAGGCGAGGGCGAAGATGTCGAAGCCGGTCATCAGCCGGCAGGCGTTGTCGCGGTAGCCGAGCAGGTGCACCTGCTGCTGCAGGCCATGTTCCTCGCGCATCTCCAGCAGGCGCTGCATGACGGCCTCGCCGTTGCCGACCACCACCAGGTGCAGGCGAGGGTTGGCCTTGCACAGCGGCGCGATCGCACGCAGCAGGTCGGCATGGCCCTTCGGTTCGCGCAGCACCGCCACGCAGCCGACCACGATGTCCTCGTCGCTGAAGCCGAGCTCGGCGCGGACCTCGGCGCGGACGTCCTGCAGGCATTGCCACGGGTCTTCCTTGCTGATGTCGGTCCAGCGCGGCGGTACCGCGATGGGCGGCACGATGCCGATGGTGTCGCTGGCGATGCCACGCTCGGCCAACAGCTGTTTCACGAAGCGGCTCACGGTGATCACCCGGTGCGGCAACCCGGTATAGGTCAGCAGCGAGTTGACCGGACTCATCAGGTGGCGTGAGCGCACCACCAGCGGCGTTCGGCCCAGGCGTGCACCGGCGGCGGCAATCAGCGTGTCGCGGCGGCTGGTGGTGTTGACCACGTCGTAGCGCTCGCGGCGCACAAGCCGCGACACCGACCAGATGCCGCGCATCAGCCGCGCCATGCCGCCCATGCGCAGGGTGTGCACGGTGAAGCCATCATCACGGGCCAGCGTGGCCAGCCGCGCGTCGGGCTGGCACAGCAGCGCGACCTCGTGGCCGCGCGCACGCATCACCTGCATGTGGCGAAGGATGTAGATCTCCTGGCCCCCCATTCCTTTGGCGGCTTCGGTGTGGAGAATGCGCAGCGGGCGGTTCATCGCGAATCAGTCCTGTAATTCAACGGTTGCGGAAGCGGGTAAGGGCATCCCACGCGGTACGCAGGCTGGCCGGGTCGGGCGCCTGCTGCGGAAGAGGCAGGTAGTCCTGGTCCAGTGCGGTCGCGTTGCCGAATTTGTCGAACACGTAGATCGCGTCGCCGTGGCGGACCGCGCGCTGCGACCAGCTCTCCACCACCAGCGAGCGCGGGCCCTGCGGCACGGCCAAAAGGTCCTGGCCGGTGCTGAAATCGCCCAGCGCGTTCTCGCAGCCCAGGGCATGCCGCATCAGCGTCGGCACCCAGTCCTCGTGGGAACTGGTGCGCGCGTCGTGGCCGCTGCCTTCGCCCGGCCAGTGCAGCACGAACGGCACCTGCAGCTGGTGGTTGGAGAAGTTGCCGTTGTGGCCCCAGTAGTTGAGCTTGAGGTCGTTGAATTCCTCGGCGTGGTCACCGGTGACCAGCACGATGGTGTCCTGCTCCAGGCCCTGCGCACGCAGCTGGTCGAGCAGCTCGCCAACCAGGCTGTCGGCGTAGTGCACGGCGGTGTGGTAGCGGTTGAGCTCCGGCGTCGGGTCATGGTCCGGGCCGAGTTTGAGGAAGTCGATGTCAGCCGCCATCGGCGTGGCTACCGGCGGGTAGCCGGCCGGCACGTGGTACGGCGCGTGTGTGGAATCGAGGAACACGAAGCCGAACCACGGGCGCTGCCCGGCCTGGCTCTGTTCGATGTCCTTCTGCAGCGATGCGACGATGGCGCGGTCGCGCCCGGCCGAATCCAGTTCCGGCGGGCCCTGGTGCAGCAGCCCGCGCACCGCGGCGAAAGCAGTGCGGTCGAATTCCGGGCTGTACAGTGGTGCGCTGCCATAGAGGTGCAGGTCGTAGCCCTGCTGCTGCAGCACCTTGAACAGCTGCGAGCCGCGCTGCTCATCCAGCATGCTCGGCCAGTAGCCACCGGGCAGCCCGTAGAGCAGGCCGAACAGGCCGTAACGCGTCGCGTTGCCGGTGCTGAAATGGTGGTCGTAGACGCGCGCCGAGTCCGCCAGCGCCGCGGTGTGTGGCATGTACTGCGGGGTCAGTGCGTCGTGCCGCAGCGATTCCAGCACCACCATCAGCACGTTGGGCCGGCGATGGCTCTGGCAGCGCAGCGGCTGCAGCGGGTACTGCAGCTGGGCGTGGCGCGGGTCGGGCAGGCCGGCCTGCTGCTGGCTGTGCACGCCGAGCCGACGCATGAAGCTTTTGGCGGTGATCGGCTGCGCCCAGGGCAGGTAGTTCCACTGGCCGATCACGGCGCGCTCGCCGAGCGCATCGTAGTAGGCGGTGGCGACCTGGCCGCCGCCCATCAGCAGGGCGATGGCGGTCCAGGCCTGCAGCACGCGGCGGCGGTGCGGTGCGGGCGACAGCAGCTTCCAGCAGGCCCAGGCCAGCAGCGCCTGCGCGGCGAAGATGGCCGCCACCAGGCCGCCCGCCTGCAGCCAGGTCTTCCACGACAGGCTGACCTGGTCGTGCAGCGCGCCGCCAAACACCATGTTGGCGACCATCGCATTGAGGTGGAACCGGTACAGGGCGAACACCTTGGCGTCGACCAGCAGCAGGCACAGCCACAGGCCCTGCACCGTAATGGCTGAAAGCGTCAATGTGCGCGCGCTGCGCGGCCACAGGCCGATCGCCAGCGGCAGCGCGCCGGCCAGCGCGCCCAGGGCAAGCAGGTGGCCGGGCAGGGCGACCGCCAGGTAGGCCAGGCCGAGGCCGCCGCCGGGGTTGTCGCCCAGCGGCACGTTGCCCAGCGTGATCAGCAGGGCCAGCGCTGCGTTGGCAGCGACGAACAACGACCACCACGCCAGCCGGCGCCAGCGGCGGTCAGGTGCGGAAAGCGAGGCAGGGGCGGAATCAGGCGAGGCGGCGGACATGGGGCAGGAGCGGGCGGGCAGGGGGCGGGCAGGGGGCAGGGGACGTGCTGCATGGGCGCCCCAAGGGGCCGCCTGCTCGCGCGGGTGGCGCATTGTATCGGTTTGTTTCATTGTATCGATGGCGTACTTCGGCCGATCTGTCACAATGTTCATGCTGGCCGGCAGACAGCTGCCGGCCCTTTGACCCAACGACAAGCCAGGAACCGCTGTGAGCCAGATCCCGACCCTCGACATCACCCGTTTTGACAGCGACCGCGACGCCTTCGTGGCCGAGCTGGGCGCGGCCTACCGCCAATGGGGATTCGCGGGCATCCGCAACCACGGCATCCCGCAGGCCGACATCGACGCGGCCTACGACGTGTTCAAGGCCTTCTTCGCCCTGCCGGACGAGGTCAAGCGCCAGTACCACGTGGCCGGCAGCGGCGGCGCCCGCGGCTACACCCCGTTCGGCGTGGAAACCGCCAAGGGCTCCAAGCACTTCGACCTGAAGGAGTTCTGGCACATCGGCCGCGAGATCGCCGACGACTCCAGGTATCGTGACGTGATGGCGCCGAACCTGTGGCCGAGCGAAGTCGAGGGCTTCCGTGAGCGCGGCTACGGCCTGTACCAGGCGCTGGACAATCTGGGCTCGCGCGTCCTGTCGGCGCTGGCCCTGCACATCGGCCTGCCGGAAGACTTCTTCGCCGACAAGACCAACTTCGGCAACTCGATCCTGCGTCCGATCCACTACCCGCCGATCACGACCGACGACATCCCGAACGTGCGTGCCGGTGCGCATGGAGACATCAACTTCATCACCCTGCTGGTCGGCGCCAGCGCCGCGGGCTTGGAAGTGCAGTCTCATGATGGCAAGTGGGTGCCGTTCACCTCTGATGCCGACACCATCGTTGTCAACATCGGCGACATGCTGCAGCGCCTGACCAACCACGTGTACCCGTCGACCATCCACCGCGTGGTCAATCCCCCGGGTGAGCTGGCCCGCCAGCCGCGCTACTCGGTGCCGTTCTTCCTGCACCCGAACCCGGATTTCCTGATCGACGTGCTGCCCTCGTGCATCACCCCGGAAAACCCGAGCCGGTACCCGGAGCCGATCACCGCCCACGGGTTCCTCGAGGAACGCCTGCGCGAGATCAAGCTGAAGTAATGAGAAGGCCGCCGAAAGGCGGCTTTTTCATTACGGGTAGCGCCGGGCCGTGCCCGGCGAGCGCAGCGGAGGGTGTTCGGTGGTGTCTGGCAGGGCTGCCGCCCTGCACCTGCAGAGGCCAAAGCCAAAGCCAAAGCGGCTCTGGGTTACTGCTGGTTGGGCGGGGCGGTGTGGGTCGGCAGGACGCGCCGTAACCCCCCCTC
>NZ_QETL01000094.1:0-15528 GCF_003105135.1 Stenotrophomonas sp. SPM
CGAGATGGTGATGCCGGGCGACAACATCAAGATGGTTGTCACCCTGATCAACCCGGTCGCCATGGACGCCGGCCTGCGCTTCGCAATCCGCGAAGGTGGGCGTACCGTCGGCGCCGGTGTGGTCTCCACCATCATCGAGTAATCTGCTACACTCTGCGCCCCGATGTTGCCTGGGTAGGGCATCGGGGCGTATCAAACGGGAAAGTAGGCACAGGATGTGCCTTGTGTTCCCCGGACCAGGAAGGGTCAATGCCATTCAGGCGGCGTCAACAGGAAACTGTTGACAGCTGCCTTGCGTGCCATTATGCTTCGTCGTCTGGGCAGGCCTGTTTCTAGGTCTGCCTACGTTTTTGAGGTCTACGGATTGACCTTGTCGGCCTGCAGGAGTGCGGGCCGTCCGTATTCAGGGATTTCATGGGACAAAGCAACCCAGAGGCTTTGTCTGTCGCTCTTTTAACGAAGGAACCTACCGCCATGGCGGACCAAAAGATCCGGATCCGGCTGAAAGCGTTCGATCATCGTCTGATCGACCGTTCGGCCAGCGAGATCGTTGAGACGGCCAAGCGGACCGGCGCGCAAGTGCGTGGCCCGATCCCGCTGCCGACCAAGATCGAGCGTTACACCATCCTCGTCTCCCCGCACGTCGACAAGGACGCGCGTGACCAGTACGAGACCCGCACGCACAAGCGCGTGCTCGATATCGTTGACCCGAATGACAAGACCGTGGACGCGCTGATGAAGCTCGAACTGGCTGCCGGCGTCGACGTTCAGATCAAGCTGACCTGAGGACTACGACCATGACGAAGAAGTATTCGTTGGGCTTCGTGGGCCGCAAGGCCGGCATGAGCCGTGTGTTCACCGAAGATGGCCGCTCCATCCCGGTGACCCTGATCGAAGCAACCCCCAACCGCATCGCGCAGATCAAGACCGTCGAAACCGACGGCTACAGCGCCGTGCAGGTGACCGTCGGCGCTCGTCGCGCTGCCCTGGTCAACAAGCCGGAAGCCGGCCACTTCGCCAAGGCGAAGGTGGAAGCGGGTCGTGGCCTGTGGGAATTCCGCGTTGAAGACGCGCAGCTCGGCGATTTCGCCGTTGGCGGCGAAGTCAAGGCGGACATCTTCGAAGTCGGCCAGATCGTCGACGTCCAGGGTGTCACCAAGGGTAAGGGCTTCCAGGGCACCATCAAGCGCTACAACTTCCGTATGGGCGATGCAACCCACGGTAACTCGCTGTCGCATCGCGCGCCGGGTTCCTTGGGCCAGCGCCAGACCCCGGGTCGCGTTTTCCCGGGCAAGAAGATGTCGGGCCACATGGGCGCAGTGCAGCAGAGCACGCAGAACCTGGAAGTGGTCAAGGTCGACGTGGAGCGCGGTCTGATCGCGGTTCGCGGCGCCGTTCCGGGTGCGGCGGGTGGCGACGTGATCGTCCGTCCGGCGAGCAAGGCATAAGGAGAGATGACGATGGAACTCGTTATCACGGGTAGCAACAACAAGGTCTCGGTCTCCGACGCCGTGTTCGGTCGCGATTTCAGCGAAGATCTGGTCCACCAGGTCGTCGTTGCTTACCGCAACGCCGGTCGCGCCGGCACCAAGGCGCAGAAGACTCGCTCCGAAGTGGCAGGTACCACCAAGAAGTCGAAGAAGCAGAAGGGCGGCGGCGCGCGTCATGGCGCACTGACGGCTCCGATCTTCGTCGGCGGCGGTGTCACCTTCGCGGCAAAGCCGCGCAGCTTCGAGCAGAAGGTCAATCGTAAGCAGTACCGTGCCGCCATGTGCGCGATCCTGTCCGAGCTGAACCGTCAGGGCCGTCTGACCATCGTGGAGTCCTTCGATGTCGAAGTGACCAACACGAAGGGTCTGATTGCCAAGCTGGCCGGCCTGGAAGTGGGCAAGCGCCCGCTGATCGTCACTGAAGAAGCCTCCGAGCACCTGTACCTGTCCGCCCGCAATCTGCCGTACGTGCAGGTGCGTGACGTCCAGGGTCTGGACCCGGTGTCGCTGGTCGGTGCCGACACGGTCGTCATCACCGCTGATGCGGTCAAGAAGGTCGAGGAGTGGCTGGCATGAACAGCAACGAAAAAATCTTCAGCGTGCTGCGTGCCCCGCGTGTCTCCGAAAAGACCGCTCGCATTCAGGAACTTTCCAACCAGTATGCCTTCGAAGTTTCGAACGAAGCCACCAAAGCCGATGTAAAGGCCGCGGTCGAGCAGCTGTTCGGCGTCAAGGTCGAGGCTGTCAACGTGGTCAACGTCAAGGGCAAGAACAAGTCCTTCCGTAACCGTGCTGGCCGCCGCGGCGATTGGCGCAAGGCGTACGTTCGCCTGGCCGACGGCCAGTCGATCGATGTAACGGCCAAGGCCTGAGGTACATCCCATGCCATTGATGAAATTCAAGCCCACTTCCCCCGGTCGCCGTTCGGCCGTGCGCGTGGTTACCCCCGACCTGCACAAGGGTGCTCCGCACGCCGCACTGGTCGAGTCGCAGAGCCGCTCGGGTGGTCGTAACCACCATGGCCGCATCACCGTGCGTCACGTCGGTGGTGGTGCCAAGCAGCACTACCGCATCATCGACTTCAAGCGCAACAAGCTGGGCATCCCGGCGCGCGTGGAACGCATCGAATACGATCCGAACCGCACCGCCCACATCGCCCTGCTGTGCTACGTCGACGGCGAGCGTCGTTACATCATCGCCCCGAAGGGTCTGAAGGCTGGTGATCAGGTGATCGCTGGTTCGGACGCCCCGATCAAGGCTGGTAACACCCTGCCGCTGCGCAACATCCCGGTCGGTACCACCATCCACTGCATCGAACTGAAGCCCGGCAAGGGCGCTCAGATCGCCCGCGCCGCTGGTGCGGCCGTGCAGCTGGTTGCCCGCGAAGGCATCTACGCCACCCTGCGCCTGCGCTCGGGTGAAATGCGTAAGGTTCCGGTCGAGTGCTGCGCCACCATCGGTGAAGTCGGCAACGACGAGCACAGCCTGGAAAAGCTGGGCAAGGCCGGTGCCAAGCGTTGGCGCGGCGTCCGCCCGACCGTTCGTGGTGCTGCCATGAACCCGGTTGACCACCCGCACGGTGGTGGTGAGGCCAAGGCCGGCCAGGGTAATCCGCATCCGGTCACCCCCTGGGGTGTCCCGACCAAGGGTTACAAGACGCGCCATAACAAGCGCACTCAGCAGTTCATCGTCCGCGATCGTAGGGGCTAATCGACCATGGCACGTTCACTCAAGAAGGGCCCGTTTGTCGATCACCACCTGGTTGCTAAGGTGGCTGCCGCTGCGGGTAGCAAGCGTCCGATCAAGACCTGGTCGCGTCGTTCGATGATCCTGCCTGACATGGTAGGCGTCACCATTGCCGTGCATAACGGCAAGAACCACATCCCGGTTCTCGTCAACGAGAACATGGTCGGCCACAAGCTCGGCGAATTTGCCATCACCCGGACCTTCAAGGGTCACGGTGGTGACAAGAAGTCGGGTAAGTAAGGAGAGATGACAATGGAAGCGAAAGCCATCCTGCGCACTGCGCGCATCTCCCCGCAGAAGGCTCGTCTGGTCGCTGACCAGGTGCGCGGTCTGCCGGCCGAACGTGCGGTCAACCTGCTGAAGTTCTCGGACAAGAAGGCTGCCCACCTGATCAAGAAGGTGGTGGAGTCGGCTATTGCAAATGCCGAGAACAACCAGGGCGCCGACGTCGACGAGCTGAAGGTTCAGACCATCATGGTTGATGAAGGTCCGACCCTGAAGCGTTTCATGGCGCGGGCGAAAGGCCGCGGTACCCGCATCCTCAAGCGCACCAGCCACATCACTGTGGTTGTGGGCGCCGCCAAGTAAGCGGATAAGGAAAAGACCATGGGTCATAAAGTTCATCCGATTGGTATCCGCCTCGGCATTTCCAAGGACTGGAACTCCAAGTGGTACGCCAACAAGGCCGAGTTCGCTGGTTACCTGGCAGCCGACCTGAAAGTGCGCGAAATGCTGCGCAAGAAGCTGGCTCAGGCCGGCATCAGCAAGATCCTGATCGAGCGTCCGGCCAAGACCGCTCGCGTGACGATCCACACCGCCCGTCCGGGCGTGGTGATCGGCAAGCGCGGTGAGGACATCGAGAAGCTGCGCAAGGAAGTGAGCGAGATGATGGGCGTCCCGGCGCACATCAACGTCACCGAAGTGCGCAAGCCGGAACTGGACGCTCAGCTCGTTGCCGAGTCGATCGCCCAGCAGCTGGAGCGCCGCATCATGTTCCGCCGCGCCATGAAGCGCTCGGTCGGCAACGCGATGCGCCTGGGTGCCCTGGGCATCAAGGTCAACGTGGGTGGCCGCCTCAACGGTGCAGAAATCGCCCGTTCGGAGTGGTACCGCGAAGGCCGCGTGCCGCTGCACACCCTGCGTGCCGACATCGACTATGGCTTCGCTGAAGCCAAGACGACCTACGGCATCATCGGCATCAAGGTCTGGATCTACAAGGGCGAGGTCTTCGATTTCTCCCAGGTTGGCCAGGAAAAGCAGGACGACACCCCGTCGCGCAACGATCGTCACGATCGCGGCGACCGCGGTGACCGTCAGCGCCCGGCTCGTGAAGCGAGGTAACGACAATGTTGCAACCCAAGCGAACCAAGTACCGCAAGGTGCACAAGGGCCGTAACGACGGCCTGAGCTGGAGCGCCAACGCTGTCAGCTTCGGCGAATACGGCCTCAAGGCAACCGCCCACGGTCAGCTGACCGCGCGTCAGATCGAAGCGGCCCGCCGCTCGATCAGCCGCTACGTGAAGCGCGGCGGCAAGATGTGGATCCGTGTGTTCCCCGACAAGCCCATCACCAAGAAGCCCATCGAAGTTCGAATGGGTTCGGGTAAGGGCAACGTGGAATACTGGGTGGCCCAGATCCAGCCCGGCCGCATGATCTATGAAATCGAGGGTGTCTCGGAGGAAGTGGCACGCGAGGCGTTCCGCCTGGCCGCCGCCAAGCTCTCGGTCACCACCACTTTCGTGACCCGGACGGTGCGCTGATGGAACTGAAAACTCTCCGTGAAAAGTCGGCTGACGAACTGAAGGCCCACCTGATCGACCTGCGTAAGGAACAGTTCTCTGTCCGTATGCAGCAGGTCACCGGCCAGCTGCCGAAGACTCACGATATCCGCCGCGTCCGTCGCGAGATTGCTCGCGTCAAGACGCTGCTCGGCAGCACGAAGTAAGGACGGCCGCTATGAGCGACAATATCGAAAACAAAGCGCTGCGCACGGTCGAAGGCCGTGTGGTCAGCAACAAGATGGACAAGACGGTTACCGTCCTGGTTGAGCGTCAGGTCAAGCACGCGCTGTACGGCAAGTACATCAAGCGCTCGACGAAGCTGCACGCCCACGATGCCGACAACGCCTGCAAGGAAGGCGATGTCGTCCGCGTGACCGAGATTGCTCCGATGTCCAAGACCAAGAACTGGCGCGTGGTGGAAGTCATCACGCGCGCGGCTGAATAAGGAGCTGAATCATGATCCAGATGCAGAGCTACCTTGACGTCGCGGACAATTCGGGTGCCAAGCAGGTGATGTGCTTCAAGGTGCTGGGTGGTTCCAAGCGCCGTTACGCCGGCATCGGCGACATCATCAAGGTCACCGTGAAGGATGCGATTCCGCGCGGCAAGGTCAAGAAGGGTGAAGTGTATGACGCCGTCGTGGTGCGTACCCGCAAGGGTGTGCGTCGCGCCGACGGTTCGCTGATCCGCTTCGACGGCAACGCTGCCGTCCTGCTGAACAACAAGCAGGAGCCGATCGGCACCCGTATCTTCGGGCCGGTGACTCGTGAACTTCGTTCGGAGAAGTTCATGAAGATCGTCTCGCTCGCTCCCGAAGTGCTGTGAGCGACAGGAGATAATCATGGCTAACCGTATCAAGAAGGGCGACCAGGTTGTCGTCAACGCTGGCAAGGACAAGGGCAAGCAGGGCGAAGTCGTCCGCGTCGACGGCGACCGTGTGGTCGTCGGCAACGTGAACATCGTCAAGCGCCACACCAAGCCGAACCCGCAGGCAGGTGTTGCCGGCGGCGTGGTCGAGCGCGAAGCTTCGATCCATATCTCCAACGTGAATGTGCTGAACCCGGCTTCGGGCAAGGGCGAACGCGTTGGCTTCAAGGTGCTGGAGGATGGACGCAAACTGCGTGTGTTCCGCTCCAGCGGTGAGGCGCTCGACGCCTGAGGAATGAGAAGATGAGTTCCCGTCTCGAAAAGTTCTACAAGGAAGAAGTGGTACCGGCGCTGATGAAGCAGTTCGGTTACACCAATCCGATGGAAGTGCCGAAGCTTGTCAAGGTCACCCTGAACATGGGTGTCGGCGAAGCGGCCACCAACAAGAAGATCCTGGAAAACGCCGTCGGCGACATGACCAAGATTTCCGGCCAGAAGCCGGTTGTCACCAAGTCGCGTGTGTCGGTTGCGTCGTTCAAGATCCGTGATGGTTGGCCGATCGGCTGCAAGACCACGCTGCGTCGCCACAAGATGTACGAGTTCCTGGATCGCCTGATCAACATCTCGCTGCCGCGCGTGCGCGACTTCCGCGGTGTGTCCGGTCGTTCCTTCGACGGTCGCGGCAACTTCAACATGGGTGTGAAGGAACAGATCATCTTCCCGGAAATCGACTTCGACGCTGTCGACGCGATCCGCGGCATGGATATCGCCATCACCACCACTGCGAAGACCGATGCGGAAGCGAAGGCGCTGCTTGCAGCGTTCAAGTTCCCGTTCCGTAACTGATCCGTCGAGGAATCCGAAATGGCAAAGACCTCCATGGTCAACCGCGACATCAAGCGGGAAAAGCTGGCAAAGAAGTACGCTGAGAAGCGTGCGGCTCTGAAGAAGATCGTGTCCTCCGTGGACGCGACCTACGAAGAGAAGATCGACGCCGCAACCAAGCTGGCCAAGCTGCCGCGCGATTCGTCGCCGAGCCGCCACCGCAACCGTTGCGAACTGTCGGGTCGTCCGCGTGGCGTCTACAGCAAGTTCGGCCTGGGCCGTAACAAGCTGCGCGAAGCCACCATGCGTGGCGACGTCCCGGGTCTGCGCAAGGCCAGCTGGTAATCCCAGCCGGCCCTGTGATCAGGAGCCCCTTCGGGGGTTCCTGAACCGGGCAGGGGAGGCATTCAGCTTCCCCAATGCAAAAAAGCAGGGAGCCCGGCGCAAGCCGGGCTCTTTTGGCGTATACTCCCGCGTCTTGCTCTGTGCAAACGGGGTAGCAGGGCAGTCCAATGGCCTGCCGCAACAAGGGGCCTGGCCCGTTTCCAGGAGACAACAGATTTTCGCGAAAGCGGATATCGGTGCACTCAAAGGTACTCATATGAGCATGACTGATCCCATCGCCGACCTGCTGGTCCGCATCAAGAATGCGGCCGCGGTTGGCAAGCAGACGGTGAAAGCCCCGTCGTCCAAGATCAAGGTTGCGATCGCCCAGGTCCTGAAGGACGAGGGTTACATCACCGACCTGCGCGTGACCCAGCTGGAAAACAACAAGTCCGAGCTGGAAATCGTGCTGAAGTATTTCGAAGGCAAGCCGGTCATCGCGACCCTGAAGCGCTTCTCGCGTTCGGGCCTGCGCCAGTACCGCGGCAAGAGCGAGCTGCCGAAGGTCATGAATGGCCTGGGCATCTCCATCATTTCCACCTCCAAGGGCATCATGACTGATGCGCAGGCGCGCCAGCTGGGCGTCGGCGGCGAAGTCCTGTGCTTCGTGGCCTAAGGCGAAAGGAGTAATACTATGTCCCGCGTAGCCAAGAAGCCCGTCACCCTGGGTAAGACTGAACTGAACGTCCAGGCCGATTCCGTCACCGTCAAGGGCCCGAAGGGCACCCTGTCGCTGCCGAAGCCGGCTGGCATTGCCATCAACGTCGACAACGGCGTTGCCACCCTGAGCACCGAGAACGCTGACCTGGTCCCGCTGACCGGCACCGTCCGCGCCATTCTGGCCAACATGGTCAAGGGTGTGTCCGAAGGCTTCGAGCGCAAGCTGGAGCTGGTCGGCGTGGGTTACCGTGCTGCCATGCAGGGCAAGGACCTGAGCCTTTCGCTCGGTTATTCGCACCCGATCGTGTTCGTGGCGCCGGAAGGCATCACCATCACCACCCCGACCCAGACCGAAATTCTGGTGCAGGGCGCTGACAAGCAGGTCGTCGGTGAAGTCGCCGCCAAGATCCGTGCGTTCCGCAAGCCGGAACCGTACAAGGGCAAGGGCGTGAAGTACTCCGACGAAGTCATCATCCGTAAGGAAGCCAAGAAGGCCTAATCAGGCTCTTCCGCTTTCAAGGGAAAAAAATCATGAACAAGAACATCGCCCGCCTGCGTCGCGCCAAGTCGACCCGCGCCCACATCCGTGAGCTCGGCGTTGCCCGCCTGTCGGTGCTGCGCACCGGCCAGCACCTGTACGCCCAGGTCTTCACCGCTGACGGTTCCAAGGTGCTGGCTGCTGCCAATACCACCCAGACCGACGTCATGGAAGGCCTGAAGAACGGCAAGAACGCCGATGCCGCCGCCAAGGTTGGCCGTATCGTTGCTGAGCGCGCCAAGGCCGCCGGCGTCGAGAAGGTTGCCTTCGATCGTTCGGGCTACCGCTACCACGGCCGCATCAAGGCCCTGGCAGAAGCCGCCCGCGAAGCCGGCCTGCAGTTCTAAGGGACAAGGGCAGGGGGCCTCGCGTCCCCTGTCCGCCTGCTCGCCCGCCTGAGTGAGGCGGGGCGGCGCCGCTCTTCTGCAGCGGCCCACCGTACCAACGCGGTACTCCACAACCATAAGCGGCCCCGAGCCGTACATACCCAAACTACCAAGGAATCAAGATGGCAGAAGAACGTCAGCAGCGGGGTCGCGATCGCGACCGTAACCGCGAAGAGAAAGTCGACGACGGCATGATCGAAAAGCTGGTCGCGGTCAACCGCGTCAGCAAGACCGTCAAGGGTGGCCGCCAGTTCACCTTCACCGCCCTGACCGTGGTCGGCGACGGCGAAGGCAAGGTCGGTTTCGGTTATGGCAAGGCGCGCGAAGTGCCGGTCGCCATCCAGAAGTCGATGGAACAGGCTCGCAAGAACCTGGTCAGCGTTGACCTGAACAACGGCACCCTGTGGCACACCATCAAGGATGGTCACGGCGCAGCCCGCGTGTTCATGCAGCCTGCCTCCGAAGGTACCGGCGTCATCGCCGGCGGTGCCATGCGCGCCGTGCTGGAAGCGGTTGGCGTGAAGAACGTGCTGGCCAAGGCCACCGGTTCGCGCAACCCGATCAACCTGGTGCGTGCCACCGTGAAGGGCCTGTCTGCTGCGCAGTCGCCGGCTCGCATCGCGGCCAAGCGCGGCAAGAAGGTGGAGGAACTCAACCATGGCTAATGAGTCCAACAAGACTGTGAAGGTGCGCCTGGTGCGCGGCCTGCGTGGTACCCAGTCGCGTCACCGCCTGTCGGTGCGTGCCCTGGGCCTGAACAAGCTCAACGATGTCCGTGAACTGAAGGACAGCCCGCAGGTTCGCGGTCTGATCAACACCGTTCACTACCTCGTCAAGGTTGAGGAGTAATCGATCATGACTCTGCGTCTCAATGAACTGAGCCCGGCACCGGGCGCCCGCACCGAGCGTACCCGCGTCGGTCGTGGTATCGGCTCGGGCCTGGGCAAGACTGCCGGCCGCGGCCACAAGGGTTCGTTCGCCCGTAAGGGTGGCGGCAAGATCAAGGCTGGCTTCGAAGGCGGCCAGACCCCCATGCAGCGTCGTCTGCCGAAGATCGGCTTCCGTTCGCCGATCGCCAAGGACACCGCTGAAGTGCTGCTGTACGCGCTGGACAGGCTGCCGGCCGGTGAGATCGACTTCGCCGCCCTGCGTGCTGCCAAGCTGGTCCCGAGCACTGCAAAGAAGGCCAAGGTCGTCCTCAAGGGCGAACTGACCAAGGCGTTCACCCTGAAGGGTATTGCTGCCACGGCCGGTGCCAAGGCTGCAATCGAAGCTGCCGGCGGCAGCGTGACGGAGTAAGAAAATCATGGCGCAAGCTGGCATCGGTAACCTCGCGGGCGGAATGGGCAAGTTCACTGAACTTCGCCAACGTTTGCTGTTCGTCGTCGGGGCTTTGATCGTCTATCGCATCGGCTGTTATGTGCCGGTGCCGGGCGTCAATCCCGATGCCATGCTTGCCATGATGCAACAGCAGGGCGGCGGCATCGTGGACATGTTCAACATGTTCTCGGGCGGCGCCCTGCACCGTTTGAGCATCTTCGCGCTCAACGTGATGCCGTACATCTCGGCATCGATCGTGATGCAGCTGGCCACCCACATCTTCCCCGCCCTGAAGGCGATGCAGAAGGAAGGTGAGTCCGGCCGTCGCAAGATCACCCAGTATTCGCGCATCGGCGCCGTGCTGCTGGCGGTGGTGCAGGGCGGTTCGATCGCCTTGGCGCTGCAGAACCAGGTGGCACCGTCGGGCGCTCCGGTCGTCTACGCACCGGGCATGGGCTTCGTGCTCACTGCCGTGGTCGCGTTGACCGCCGGCACCATGTTCCTGATGTGGGTCGGTGAGCAGGTCACCGAGCGCGGCATCGGCAACGGCGTGTCGCTGATCATCTTTGCCGGTATCGTGGCGGGCCTGCCGGGTGCTGTCATCCACACCTTCGACGCTTACCGCGACGGCAACATCCAGTTCATCCAGCTGCTGCTGATCGCCATCGTCGTCCTCGCCTTCACCTTCTTCGTGGTGTTCGTCGAGCGCGGCCAGCGCCGGATCACGGTGAACTACGCGCGCCGCCAGGGTGGTCGCAACGCGTACATGAACCAGACCTCGTTCCTGCCGCTGAAGCTGAACATGGCCGGCGTAATCCCGGCGATTTTCGCCTCGAGCCTGCTGGCCTTCCCGGCCACCCTGGCCATGTGGTCCGGCCAGGCCGCCAACCAGAGCGCGGTCGGCCAGACCCTGCAGAAGGTCGCCAACGCCCTGGGCCCGGGCGAGCCGCTGCACATGATCGTGTTCGCTGCGCTGATCACCGGTTTTGCGTTCTTCTATACCGCGCTGGTGTTCAACTCGCAGGAAACCGCCGACAACCTGAAGAAGTCGGGCGCGCTGATCCCGGGCATCCGTCCGGGCAAGGCCACCGCCGACTACATCGACGGCGTGCTGACCCGCCTGACCGCTGCCGGTTCGGCTTACCTGGTGATCGTCTGCCTGCTGCCGGAACTGATGCGCACGCAGCTGAACGCCTCGTTCTACTTCGGTGGTACTTCGCTGCTGATCGTGGTGGTGGTGGTGATGGACTTCATCGCCCAGGTGCAGGCGCACCTGATGTCCCACCAGTACGAGAGCCTGCTGAAGAAGGCCAACCTGAAGGGCGGCAACCGCGGCGGTTTTGCCCGCGGCTGATAAGCCTGTTATACTTTCGTCTTCCTGACGTGATGGTCCTCCGCTTCGCGGACTCTGGCCACACAAACGAAGGGCGGCCCCCGCAGCGGTTCCGGGTGGGGGTGTGGCGAGGTGGTCCTGCGCTGGAGTAGCGCGGGCGGCCCCGGGGAAACCCAGGTCCAACCTTGTCCGGCGCCGGAGCCTGGGCACACTCCCCAGGCCGGGTCCATGAAACTTCATTGTTTCACGGGCTTCCATGTAAACCGGAACCTTGTTAGTATCGCTAGTTCACTTTTTTGATCCATCCTGCCGGATTGGCGTGCCTGAGGCGCGCTGTCGGCCATCACTCAGCTGGAGAACCGCGTCATGGCGCGTATTGCAGGCGTCAACCTGCCAGCCCAGAAGCACGTCTGGGTCGGGTTGCAAAGCATTTACGGCATCGGCCGTACCCGTTCGAAGAAGGTCTGCGAAGTCGCAGGCGTTGCTTCGACCACCAAGATCCGCGATCTGTCGGAGCCGGAAATCGAGCGCCTGCGCGCCGAAGTCGGCAAGTACATCGTGGAAGGCGATCTGCGCCGTGAAATCGGCATCGCGATCAAGCGCCTGATGGACCTGGGCTGCTACCGCGGCCTGCGTCACCGTCGCGGCCTGCCGCTGCGTGGCCAGCGCACCCGTACCAACGCCCGCACCCGCAAGGGCCCGCGCAAGGCGATCAGGAAGTAAGGGACCTATAAATGGCTAAGCCTGCTGCTAAGACCAAGAAGAAGATCAAGCGCGTCGTCACCGACGGCGTTGCCCATGTCCACGCTTCGTTCAACAACACCATCGTGACCATCACCGACCGCCAGGGCAACGCTCTGTCGTGGGCGACCTCCGGTGGCGCTGGCTTCCGCGGTTCGCGCAAGTCGACCCCGTTCGCTGCCCAGGTGGCTGCTGAAAAGGCCGGTCGTGCTGCGCTGGACTACGGCGTGAAGTCGCTGGAAGTCCGCATCAAGGGTCCGGGTCCGGGCCGTGAGTCGGCCGTGCGTTCGTTGAACAACGTCGGCTACAAGATCACCAACATCATCGACGTGACGCCTATCCCGCACAACGGGTGCCGTCCGCCGAAGAAGCGTCGCGTCTAAAGGGAGCGATAAGAAATGGCTCGTTATATCGGTCCTACCTGTAAGCTCGCCCGTCGCGAAGGCGCCGACCTGTCCCTGAAGAGCCCGGCGCGTGCGCTGGACTCCAAGTGCAAGCTGGAGCAGAAGCCCGGCCAGCATGGCGCCACTGCCCGCAAGGGCAAGCTGTCCGACTACGCCACCCAGCTGCGTGAAAAGCAGAAGGTCAAGCGTATCTACGGCCTGCTGGAGCGTCAGTTCCGCAACTACTACAAGAAGGCCTCGACCAAGAAGGGCAACACCGGCGAGAACCTGCTGCAGCTGCTGGAAACCCGCCTGGACAACGTCGTCTACCGCATGGGCTTCGCCGTGACCCGTCCGGCTGCCCGTCAGCTGGTGTCGCACCGCGGCGTCACCGTGAATGGCAAGTCGGTCAACCTGGCTTCGTACCAGGTCAAGGCTGGCGACGCCATCGCTCTGTCTGAAAAGGCTGCCAAGCAGCTGCGCGTCCAGGAAGCCCTGACCGTCGCCGCCCAGCATGACCTGAGCCCGTCGTGGGTTGAAGTGGATTCCGGCAAGTTCACCGGCATCTTCAAGGCTGTTCCGGATCGTTCGGATCTGCCTGCGGACATCAACGAAGCGCTGATCGTCGAGCTGTATTCGAAGTAATTCACATTGGAGAGCCCCCGGCGACGGCCGGGGGTTCACTAGGAGAACCCGCAACATGACGGTTACCGCCAACCAGGTTCTGCGTCCTCGCGGTCCGCAGATCGAACGCCTTACCGACACCCGTGCAAAGGTCGTTATCGAACCTTTGGAGCGGGGTTACGGGCATACGCTGGGTAATGCCCTGCGTCGCGTGCTGCTGTCGTCCATCCCGGGCTTCGCCATCACGGAAGTCGAAATCGACGGCGTGTTGCACGAGTACACCACGGTCGAAGGTCTGCAGGAGGACGTGCTCGAAGTCCTGCTGAACCTGAAGGACGTGGCCATCCGTATGCATTCCGGCGACAGCGCCACCCTGTCCCTGTCCAAGCAGGGTCCGGGCGTTGTCACTGCTGCTGACATCAAGGTCGACCACAATGTGGAGATCCTGAACAGCGATCACGTGATCTGCCACCTGACCAAGGATACGGCGATCAACATGCGTCTGAAGATCGAACGTGGTTTCGGCTACCAGCCGGCTGCCGCGCGTCGTCGTCCGGACGAAGAAACCCGTGCCATCGGCCGTCTGGTCCTGGATGCCTCGTTCTCGCCGGTCCGCCGCGTCGCCTATGCCGTGGAAGCGGCGCGTGTCGAACAGCGTACCGACCTGGACAAGCTGGTCATCGATATCGAGACCAACGGCACCATCGACGCCGAGGAAGCCGTGCGCACCGCCGCCGACATCCTCAGCGACCAGCTGTCCGTGTTCGGTGACTTCACCCACCGCGACCGCGGTGCGGCCAAGCCGGCCAACAACGGCGTGGATCCGGTGCTGCTGCGCCCGATCGACGATCTGGAGCTGACCGTGCGTTCGGCCAACTGCCTGAAGGCCGAAAGCATCTACTACATCGGCGATCTGATCCAGAAGACCGAAGTGGAGCTGCTGAAGACCCCGAACCTGGGCAAGAAGTCGCTCACCGAGATCAAGGAAGTGCTGGCTCAGCGCGGCCTGTCCCTCGGCATGAAGCTGGAGAACTGGCCGCCGGCCGGCGTCGCCAGCCACGGCATGCTGGGCTGATATCGGGAATGCCTGGAGGCTCCACCGTTCGCGGTGGGGCCTTCAACGCAGCAACACATCGCCATGACGAACCACAGGTTCGCGGGCAGGTCGTCCAGGACGGATGGCCAGGACCAACCGCAGTCCGCGCAGCAACGCCAGGATGGCGACAACGATCCACACAGCCTCATCATTAACCAAGGAATATCACCATGCGTCACATGAAGTCTGGCCGTAAGTTCAGCCGCACCAGCGCCCACCGCGAAGCGATGTTCAAGAACATGGCCGCCTCGCTGTTCAAGCACGAGCTGATCAAGACCACCCTGCCGAAGGCCAAGGAACTGCGCCGCGTTGCCGAGCCGCTGATCACCCTGGCCAAGGTCGACTCCGTCGCCAACCGCCGTCTGGCCTTCGCCCGTCTGCGTGACAACGAAGCCGTGGGCAACCTGTTCACCATCCTGGGCCCGCGCTACGCGAACCGTCCGGGCGGCTACCTGCGTCTGCTGAAGTGCGGCTTCCGCGCCGGCGACAACGCTCCGATGGCCTACGTCGAGCTGGTCGACCGTCCGGCCGTGGCCGAGGAAGTGGCCGAGTAATCGGACCGCTCCAACGCGGCACAGCGAAAGCCCGGCCTCTGCCGGGCTTTTGCGTTCTGGTAGCGCCGGGCCATGCCCGGCGTTTCCATGTCCGCTACGCTGGCCGGGCGTGGCCCGGCGCTACCCGCAAAGGGATCTGACCCACACCGTTCCGACGGGCGTGCCGTGTGGCGGTTCGAACGGGGCGCGCTCTCGGTTACGCTTGGCGCCTGATCCGTACGAGCGTTGACGATGAATCCTTTGCGCTGGCCCTTCCGCGCCCAGTTCCTGTTGGGCTTCCTGATCTGCGTGGGCCTGCTCGGCTTCGCCATCTTCCTGCAGCTGAAGATGGGCCTGGAGCCCTGTCCGTTGTGCATCTTCCAGCGCCTGGCGTTCGCCGCGCTCGGCCTGCTGTTCCTGATCGGTGCCGTGCACGGCCCGTCCAACCGCCCAGGTCGCGCGACCTACGGCATCCTCGCCTTCATCGCCGCCGCTGTCGGCTTCGGCATTGCCGCGCGCCACGTGTATGTGCAGATGCTGCCGCCGGAAATGGGCTCCACCTGTGGCCCGCCGCTGGCCTTCCTGAGCGAGACGATGGGCCCGCTGGAGGTGTTCCGCACCGTGCTGACCGGTACCGGCAACTGCGGCAACATCGACTGGACCTTCCTGGGCATGACCATGCCGATGTGGTCCGGCGTGTGGTTCGCGCTGCTGGCGCTGTGGGCGCTGGTGGTGTCGCTGCGCAAGGTCAAGCGCTGAAAGCAGAACGGGGCCGGACCCCTTTGCATGGCAAAGGGCGCCGACCCCGTTCGTTGACGCAG
>NZ_QETL01000095.1:0-15464 GCF_003105135.1 Stenotrophomonas sp. SPM
GCACTGCTTCGCAAGCGCCCGAACGCACAGCCGCCAGCGGCTGGGCCGGACCCCGGAGGGGGGTTTACGGCGTGTCCTGCAAGCCCACACCGCCCCGCCAACCCACAGGAAACCAGCTTTTGACGTTGATGCTGCCTTGGCTTGCAAGCAGGTGCAGGGCTGCAAGCCCTGCCAAAAAAGCCCCTTAACCCGCCGGCGGGCAGTAGGCCTTGATCGCCGCTTCGGCCAATCCCTTCTGCGCGTTGCGCTGCTCCGGCGTCAGCGCGGTATCGGCCTTGCCGTCCCCGTCGGTGTCCTGCATGACCTCCCCGCTGCCGTCCAGCAGGGCCACGTTGGCGCGGGCGGTGCTGCACTGCTCTGGTACCGGCGCGGCCTCGGCGGTGGCCGGTGCGGCCGGCTGCGTGCCGCGGGCCTGCTCCCGGGTTTCGTATTTGCCCCCGGCCGGCGGCGTCTCCGAATACTGGGTCACGCCCTTGGCATCCTTCCACTTGTAGACAGGTCCGGCCACCGCGTTGGCACTGGCCAACAGCAGCAGGCATCCCAGGCAGGACAAGGCACGCATGGCAAACTCCGCAGAATGGGCGTAGAACGCCGATTGCAGCATTGCCGCCGACGGCTGGCAAGTCGATTAAACTGGATTCCATGGACCCGATCACACCGCCGCCGCGTTCGCGCACGATTTACCTGCTGCCCAACCTGTTCACCACCGCCGGCCTGTTTTCCGGCTTCTACGCGATCATCGCGGCGGCCAATGGCGATTTCGTCAATGCCAGCATCGCCGTGTTCGTGGCAGCGGTGATGGATGGCCTGGACGGTCGCGTCGCGCGCCTGACCGGCACCAGCAGCGAGTTCGGCGTGCAGTACGACTCGCTGGCCGACCTGGTCAGCTTCGGCATGGCCCCGGCGCTGGTGATGTACCACTGGTCACTATCGGAGCTGAAGTACGATGGCGAACTGCTCGGCCGCCTCGGCTGGGCGGTGGCCTTCCTGTATGCCGCCTGCGCGGCGCTGCGCCTGGCCCGCTTCAATACCCAGGTGGCGGTGGTCGACAAGCGCTGGTTCGTCGGCCTGGCCAGCCCGGCCGCGGCCGGCCTGATGATGTCCTTCGTCTGGGCCTTCGCCGATGGCGGCCTGGGCTGGAATGGCAACGAGCTGCGCTTCGTCGCGCTGGCCGTCACCGTGGTCGCGGCCCTGCTGATGGTCAGCCGCATCCGCTTCTGGAGCTTCAAGGGCGGTGCCGCCAAGGGCACCCGTTCCGACCGTGTGCCGTTCCTGGTGCTGGCGCTGGTGCCGATTGCCATCGCCATCGCGGTCATCGACCTGCCGCGCGTGCTGTTCGTGGTGGGCATCCTCTACGCGCTGTCCGGCCCGGTGATGTGGGCCCTGCAGCGCCTGCGCAAGAAGCCCGAGGCGGCGTGAGCGAGGACCTGCCCGTGTTGTGGTCCCCGGCCCAGCAGGCCTGGCTGCAGGCCATGGGCTACACCGTCTTCCACGATGGCCAGCTGGCCGCCGAGCTGGACGCGGCCCTGCAGCTGAGCGTGGCCGAGGCCGAAGCCGCGGCCGCACCGGCGCGCAGTGAAGCGCCACGGCAGCCGCAACGCCAGACTGATGCGCCGACCGAACGCGCGCCGGCCCCGTACGAACGCCCGGCACCGCCAGTACGGACCACCCCGGTGGCTGCACCGGATACGGCGCCTGCCGCATCGCGGCCGCTGCCCAGTGGCAACGCCCGGCAGCCGTCGGTACGCCTGCCTGACCGCCTGCAGATCGCGCTGCTGCGCGCATCGGGCTGCAACCCGAATGACCCGGCCACGCAGGCCCTGATGGACAGCTGGCCGCTGGAACAGCTGCGCCGCGATCCGAAGGCCAAGCGTGCGCTGTGGCCGCAGCTGCGCGCGCTGCGCAAGCGGGGCGCGCCGTGAGCGCGGTTGCCCGGCCGGGCCCGGTATCGATGCGCGCCCTGCGCGAAAGCGACCTCAATGCGGTGATGGCCATCGAGGTGCGTGGCTATCCCTACCCTTGGACCCGCGGCATCTTCCTCGACTGCCTGCGCGCCGGCTACCCCGGCCTGGCAATGGAACGCGACGGCCTGCTGATCGGCTACGGCGTGCTGAGCCTGGCCGCCGATGAGGCCCACGTGCTCAACATCTGCATCGATCCGCTGGAGCAGTCGCACGGCCTCGGCCGGCAGCTGATGCGCGCACTGGTGCGCCTGGCCGTTGACCGCGGCGCGCAGCGCGTGTTCCTGGAAGTGCGGCCGTCCAATACCCCGGCGCTGGCGCTGTACCACAGCGAAGGGTTCAACGAGATCGGCCGCCGCCCGCGCTATTACCCGGCCGCCAACGGTCGCGAGGATGCGCTGGTGATGGCGATCGAGCTGGTCAACGACGACCTGCAGACGATGCCGCCGCTGTAACGGAGACGGTTTACCGCTGCGCTCGCCGGGCATGGCCCGGCGCTACCGTGGTGTCAAACGCAGCGCCAGCACGCCAGCCACGATCAATGCCGCTGCCAGCCAGCGCACCCGTGGCACGCGTTCGCGCAGCACGAACACCGAGATCAGCAGCGCGAACAGGATCGACGATTCGCGCAGCGCCGACACCATCGCCACCGGGACCTGGGTCATCGCCCACAGCGCCATCGCATAGGACGCGGTGGTGCCGAAGCCACCTGCCAGCCCCAGCGGCCAATGCTGGCGCGCGTAGGCCAGCACTGCGCCACGTCGGGTGTACAGCGCCCATGCCGGCAGCGGGAGGCCTGACAGCAGGAACAGCCACAGCGTATAGGCCAGCGCACTGCCGGACTGGCGTGCGCCCTGTGCATCGACCAGCGTGTAGGTGGCGATCATCAGCGCCGTCAGCAGCGGCAGGCCGAGCTGGCCGCGACGTGCGCCCAGCGCCATGCACAGGATGCCGGTGCTGACCAGGACCACGCCCAGCCACGCCGCTGGCGGCAACGACTGGCCGAACAGGCTGCCGGCCAATGCGACCAGGATCGGCGCGCAACCGCGCATCAGCGGGTAGGCCAGGCTCATGTCCACCTGCTGGTAGCAGCGTGCGACCAGACCGTAATAGGTCACCTGCAGCAGCACCGACGCCGCCAGCCACGGCCAGCTGTCCGCCGCAGGCATGGGCAGGAAGGGCAGGAAGGGCAGGGCGGCAGCCGACAGCAGCGCGGCGCTGCCGGTCACCAGCACGGTGCCGAGAAACTTGTCCGGCCCGCGTTTGACGATCGCGTTCCAGCTGGCATGCAGGGCAGCAGCGGCCAGGACCAGCAGGAAGAGGGAAAGCGGCATCGCCCGATGATGCCACGGGGCAGAATGGAAACGCCGGGCAATGCCCGGCGTTTCCGATACCGCGTTGGTAGATGCCAACCTTGGTTGGCACCCGGACCACAGGCGTTACAGCTTCGCGCGCTGTTCCTGCAGACCGGCCAGCTGGGTGTTCCAGTCGACCAGGCGCACGCGCTCCTGCTCGACCACGGCCGGCGGCACCTTGTCGGTGAACTTGGCCAACTTGGCCTCGCTCTTTTCCTTCTCGCTTTCCACGCGCTTGATCTCCTTGTCCAGGCGCGCACGCTCGGCGTCGAGATCAACCAGGCCTTCCAGCGGCACCAGCAGCTTCAGCTCGCCCACGATCGCGGCGGCGGCCGGCGGGGCGCTTTCGCCTTCGCCCAGCCACTGGATGCTGTCCAGCTTCAGCAGGAACGACAGCGAGGCGCTGAAGCGTTCGATGCGCACGCGGTCCAGTGCGAGGCCGGCCTGAAGGCGCAGCGGCACCAGCTTGGACGGGGCCACGTTCAGTTCACTGCGCACGCGGCGCACGGCGCTGATCACGGCCTTCAGCCATTCCACGTCGGCCTCGGCCTGGGCGAAATCACCGGCGAACTCGTCGGCGGTCGGGTACGGGCGCAGCGACAGCGTGGTTTCGGCCAGGCCCAGGCGCGGGGCCAGCTGCTGCCACAGCTGTTCAGTGATGAACGGGGTGAGCGGGTGCAGCAGGCGCAGCAGCGCTTCCAGCACGTACAGCAGGGTGTGGCGGGTGCTGTCGGCGTCGGCCGCGTCGCCACCGTTCAGTGCCGGCTTGCTCAGTTCCAGGAACCAGTCGCAGAACTCGTTCCAGGCGAACTCATACAGGCACTGCGCCAGCAGGTCGAAGCGGTAGTTGGCGTAGTGGCCCTGTGCCTCGGCGGAGACCGCGGCCAGGCGCGCCAGGATCCAGCGCTCGGCATCGGTGCGCGGCTGCGGCACGCCGTTGAACGCGGCACCCTCGGTGTTCATCAGGGTGAAGCGGCTGGCGTTCCACAGCTTGTTGCAGAAGTTCTTGTAGCCCTCGGCGCGGTTCATGTCGAACTTGATGTCGCGGCCGTGGGTGGCCAGCGCGGCGATGGTGAAGCGCAGCGCATCGGCACCGTGGGCGGCGATACCGTCCGGGAATTCCTTGCGGGTGGCCTTCTCGATCTTCTCCACCATCTTCGGCTGCATCAGGCCGCCGGTGCGCTTGGCGACCAGGTCGTCGATGCTGATGCCGTCGATGATGTCCAGCGGATCAAGCACGTTGCCCTTGCTCTTGGACATCTTCTGGCCCTGGCCGTCGCGGATCAGGCCGGTGAAGTAAACGTCCTTGAACGGGATCTTCCCGGTCAGATTGTCGGTGGCCATGATCATGCGGGCCACCCAGAAGAAGATGATGTCGAAACCGGTGACCAGCACCGACGACGGCAGGTAACGGTCGAAGCCACGCTCGGCCATGGCCTGGGCATTCGGCCAGCCCAGGGTGGAGAACGGCCAGATCTGCGAGGAGAACCAGGTTTCCAGCACGTCGCTTTCCTGGCTCAGCACCACGTCGCTGCCGAGGTTGTTCTTTGCGCGCACTTCGCCTTCGCTGCGGCCGACGTAGCAGCTGCCGGTGGCGGCATCGAACCACGCCGGAATGCGGTGGCCCCACCACAGCTGGCGGCTGATGCACCAGTCCTGGATGTTGTTCATCCAGTGGCGGTAGGTGTTGATCCAGTTCGGCGGCACGAAGGCGATCGAACCGTTCTCCACGAGCTCCAGGCCACGACGCGCCAGCTCGTCCATCTTCACGAACCACTGGTCGGTCAGGTAGGGCTCGATCACCTGGCCGGTGCGGTCGCCGCGCGGCACCTGCAGCTTGTGCGCCTTGGTCTCGACCAGGATGCCCAGGTCTTCCAGTTCGCCCAGCACGGCCTTGCGCGCTTCGTAGCGGTCCATGCCCTGGAAGCGTTCGGGCGCGTTTTCATTCAGCGCCGCCACCGGTGTGAACAGGTTGATCATCGGCAGGCTGTGGCGCACGCCCACCTGGTAATCGTTGAAATCGTGCGCCGGGGTGACCTTGACCACGCCAGTGCCGAACGCGCGATCGACATAGTCATCGGCGATCACCGGCACGCGACGGCCGGTCAGCGGCAGCACCACGCTCTTGCCGATCAGGTGCGCATAGCGCTCGTCTTCCGGGTGCACCATCACCGCGGTATCGCCCAGCAGGGTTTCCGGGCGGGTGGTGGCCACGACCAGGTAATCGCGGGTTTCGCGCAGGGTTTCCACGCCGTCGGCATCGCGCTCGACGTGCTCGTAGCTCAGGCCTTCATCCAGCGTGTAGGCGATCGACCACAGGAAACCGTCTTCCTCGGCGCTCTCCACTTCCAGGTCTGAGATCGCGGTCTTCAGCACCGGATCCCAGTTGACCAGGCGCTGGCCGCGGTAGATGAGGCCCTGCTCGTGCCAGCGCACGAAGGCCTCGATCACCGCTTCGGACGGCTGCGGGTCCATGGTGAAGGTGCTGCGCGACCAGTCGGCCGAGGTGCCCAGGCGGCGCATCTGCCGCTCGATGATGTCACCGGACTGCTGCTTCCACTCCCAGACCTTGCCGATGAAGCCTTCGCGGCCCAGCGAATCGCGGGTCTCGCCCTTGCCTTCCAGCGCCAGGTTGCGGCTGACCACCATTTCGGTGGCGATCCCGGCATGGTCGGTACCGACCTGCCACAGCGTGTCGTAGCCGCGCATGCGGTGGTAGCGCACCAGCGCATCCATCAGGGTCTGCTGGAAGGCATGGCCCATGTGCAGGGTGCCGGTCACGTTCGGCGGCGGCAGCAGGATGGTGTAGGGCTCGCCCTTGCCGGACGGCTTGAAGTGGCCGGCCTTCTCCCAGGCCTCGTAGAGGTCGGTCTCGAAGGACTTCGGGTCGTAGCTGGAGGCGAGTTGGGTCATGCGGGGGAACCAGGAGGTAATCGTTGAAGGATCAGGGCAGTGGGGCGGCCCATCAAGGGGGCCACGCCGCGCTCACATGTCGTGCTTGTTCAGGTCGTAGCCGGCGGTCTTGTACTGGCGCCAGCGTTCGCGCAGCGGTTCGCGCGCTTCCGGGTCGGCCGGCACCACTTCCAGCACGCGCTCGCACTGGCCCAGCCAGGGTTCGTCGCGCAGGTTGATCACCAGCGGGCGCATCGGCGCCTCGTCCCCCGGGATGGAAATCAGCACCACGGCCTCTTCCTCGTCCACGTCCTCGCCGACGATCTGGTGCGGGATGTAGGCATCCTCGTCGAACGACCAGAGCAGTTCGTCCAGCTCTTCGGCCTGGGCCTGGTCGCGGGCCAGCACCAGGGCGGGCAGCCCGGCATCGTTGGCCTTGCGCGCCAGTTCGCAGACCAGGCGCAGCGGCTCGGTCAGGAAACGGGGCTTGGCGATCAGGTAGAAATCAGCGCGGGGCATGGCAGGGTCCGGGTCGGGCAGGGGCCCGGCGTGCCGGGCGGGGGCAGGCCGGAGGATGCCCCGGCCGGCGGGCGCCGGCCAGGGGCAGGTACGGCATCAGGCGCGGGCGACCTGGTCCAGTAGCCACTGGCTCAGCAGGCCGACCGGGCGGCCGGTGGCCATGCCACGCTTGCCTTCGTCGCTGGCCACGCCGGCGATGTCCAGGTGGGCCCAGCGCTGGCCTTCGGCGAAGCGCGACAGGAAGCAGCCGGCGGTGATGGCGCCGGCCCAGCGGCCGCCGATGTTGTAGACGTCAGCGAAGCTGGAATCCAGCATCGGCTGGTACTCATCCCACAGCGGCAGGCGCCAGGCGCGGTCGAACACGTGCTCGCCGGCGGCCAGCAGCTCGTTGGCCAGGTCGTCGTGCTTGCTCATCAGGCCGGCGGTCTGGTGGCCCAGGGCAACCATGCAGGCACCGGTCAGGGTGGCCACGTCGACCAGCGCGGCCGGCTCGAAGCGCTGCGCATAGGTCAGCGCGTCGCACAGGATCAGGCGGCCTTCGGCGTCGGTGTTGCCGACTTCGATGGTCTTGCCCGACATCGAGGTGATCACGTCGGACGGACGGTACGCGTTGCCGTCGATGGCGTTTTCCACCGCCGGCACGACCACCACCAGGTTCAGCGGCAGCTTGGCCTTCACGGCGGCGACGAAGGTGCCGATGACGTTGGCGCCACCGCACATGTCGTACTTCATCTCCTCGATGCCGCCCTGGGTCTTCAGGTTCACGCCACCGGTATCGAAGGTGATGCCCTTGCCGACCAGCACGTACGGCTTGGCGTCGCCGCCACCGGACCACTTCAGCACGACCAGGCGCGGGCGGTTGGCCGAACCACGGGCCACGGCCAGCAGCGAGCCCATGCCCAATGCTTCCATCTGGTGCTCATCGAGGATCTCGGCTTCGGCGCCGTCGTGCTCGCCGGCGAACTTCACGCCCACTTCAGCCAGGTAGGCCGGGGTGCAGTAGTTCGGCGGCAGGTTGCCCAGCTCGCGGGCGAACTCGACTCCGGCAGCGATGGCCTGGCCCTGGGCCAGGGCCTGGGCGTCGTCACCGGCGATGGCCAGCTGGGCCAGGCCGGCGTCATCGGCCTTCTTCTTGCCCAGGGTGGCGGTGTAGCGGTAGGCGGCGTGGTCGGCGGCGATCACCGCCTGGCGGATCGCCCAGGCCGCGTCGCGGTCCTTCACGGCCACTTCGGACAGGGTGAACAGCGCGCTGCGGGCGGCGCCGGCCTTGAGCGCGCGCACGGCGTCGCCGACGGCCTTCAGGTACTGCGGGACGCCGAAACGGGCGGCTTCGCCCAGGCCGACCACCAGCACGCGCGGGGCGCTGACGCCCGGCAGGTCATGCAGCAGGGTGGTGGCGCCGGTCTTGCCGGACAGGTCGCCGCGCTGGGCCAGGGCGGCCAGGCGGCCACCGCTGGCGGCGTCCAGGGCCTGGGCGGCCGGGGTCAGGGAGTGGTCGGCATAGGCGCCGACGACCAGGCAGTCGACGCCGGCGGCGGCCGGCGCGAGGTGGTTCAGGGTGAATTCGAGGGCCATTGAGCAGATTCCATTGGCGAGTCCGTACAATCGCAGGCCGTTTACGCCCAGACAGTAGACTGGGCGGCACCGCGAACGAACCCCAGAGTTTAAACCACCGCCCCATGCTGAAGCTCGACCGATACCTGCTGGGCGATTTCGTCCAGAGTTTCCTGGCTACCCTGATCGTCCTGCTGGTGGTCAGCGTGGGCGGCGTGCTGGTGGACATCCTCGGCAACATCGCCGACGGACGGCTGCCGGCCAAGCTGCTGTTCTCGCAGCTGGGCCTGCAGTTCATCGCCTACATGCCGCTGATCCTGCCACTGGCACTGATGCTGGGCCTGCTGCTGTCCATCGCCCGCCTGTACCGCGATTCGGAAATGGCGGTCATCACCGCCATTGGCGTGGGGCCCAAGCGCCTGCTGCGGCCGCTGCTGATGCTGGTGGTGCCGGTGGTGCTGCTGGTCGGCGCCTGCTCGCTGTGGCTGGGCCCCTGGGCCGGCCGCACCGCCGAGCAGATGATCCAGGATGCCAACCGCAGCGTACTGATGGCCGGCCTGGAGCCGGGCCGCTTCACCCCGCTGCCCAATGGCGGGGTGGTCTACCTGTCCTCGATCTCGCCCGATGGCACCAAACTGGGCCGGGTGTTCCTGCAGCGGCAGAAGGACGACCGCCTGGAAGTGGTCTCCGCCGCCGGTGGCCGCATGTTCTTCGAGGGCAAGCAGCAGCGCTTCCTGGAGCTCGACGACGGCCACCAGGTGGAGGGCCCCGTGGCCGGCGCGCTGGACTACCGCCTGGCCACCTTCGCCCGCAATGACGTGGCCCTGCCCGACGGTGCCCAGGCCAAGGACGAGGATGACCCCGAACTGATGCCGACCCTGCAGCTGCTGGGTGACGACCGCGCCGAGGCCAAGGCCCAGCTGCACCGCCGCATCGCCCCGCCGCTGATTGCCCTGGCCTTCGCCCTGCTGACCGTGCCGCTGGGCCGCAGCTCGCCGCGCCAGCAGCGCTATGGCCGGATGATGCTGGCCCTGCTGGCCTACATGGTCGGCACCAACCTGATGTTCATCGGCAGTGGCTGGATCGCCAACGGCAGGATTCCGCCTGCCGTCGGCCTGTGGTGGCTGACCCTGCCGCTGCTCGGCTTCGCGCTGTGGATGTATTTCCGCGATGGCCGCCTGGCGCGCCCGAAGGGAGCCCGCGCATGAAGCTGCGACCGATGCGTTTCGATTTCTACCTGGGCCGTGCGGTGTTCACCACCGTGCTGCTCACCTGGGCGGTGCTGACCGGCCTGGACGTGGTGATGGCCTTCTCCGGTGAGTTCAAGGACATCGGCAAGAACGGCTATTCGCTGGGCCATGCCGCGGCCTGGGTGCTGTACACCGTGCCGCGCCGGGCCTACACTTTCTTCCCGACCGCCGCGGTGATCGGCGCACTGATGGGCCTGGGCCAGCTGGCCGCCACCTCCGAGCTGACCGCGCTGCGCGCGCTGGGCCTGTCGCGCAAGCGCCTCAGTGTCTCGGTGGCGATTGCCCTTTCGCTGCTGACCGGCCTGATGGTGATCAGTGCCGAGACCCTCGGGCCGTGGGGCCAGAACCGCGCCGACGCGCTGAAGATGAGCGCCAAGTGGGGCACCAATGCGACCACGGCCCGCTATTCGGGCCTGTGGGCACGCGAGGGGGACACCTTCCTCAACGCCGCCAGCGGCGAAGAGCAGCTGGTCGGTGACAAGGGCACACGGCTGATTCTGCGCGACGTGCGCCTGTACCGCATCGCCGAGGACGGCAACATCGCCTCGCTGACCCACGCCGCCACCGCCGAGCACGACAAGGACGGCTGGGTGCTCACCGGGGTCAAGCGTGACACCTTCGCCGAGCGTGGCGCGACCCGCGAGGAAGCCGCACGCGAGCCTTGGGATTCCAAGCTGGATGCCGGCGCGCTGGCGACCGGCATCTCCAAGCCGCGCAACCTGAAGTTGAGCGAGTTGAGCACCAGCATCGAATACCGCGAGCGCAACGGCCTGGATGCCCGCGATTTCGAGGATATCTACTGGAGCCGCTGGTTCTACCCGTTGAACGTGCTGGCGCTGTGCCTGGCCGCCGTGCCGTTCGCGTTCGGTTCGCTGCGCAGCGGCGGCATGGGCAAGCGCCTGTTCCTGGGCATCCTGTTCGCGCTGGGCTTCTGGCTGCTGCAGCTGTTCTTCGGGCGCATGGCCGGTGCGCTGAAATTCGATTACCGCATTGCCTACGCGTTGCCACCCATCGTGATGCTGGCGGTATCCGGCTGGCTGTTCCGGCGCAGGTAGCGCCCGGCCATGCCCGGCGGGTTTTCTCAGCGCTTCGGCATCCGCACCACGCGGGTGCCGCTGGCGCGGTCGTGCCAGGTCAGTCGCTGCCGGTCCAGCCACGCCCACCAGAAGCCCAGCCCGCCCAGCAGCAGCGACAGCGTGGCCACCGCGTAGCGCAGCCACAGCTGGCGGCGCCGCAGCGGCGTGCCATCACGCGATTCGAGCTTCAGCCGCCACGGCCGCATGCCCAGGGTCTGCCCGCCGCGGCGCCAGCTGGCCGTGGCGTACCACCCGGTCACCGCCCAGCACACCGCCCACAGCAGCCACTGCCAGGCGCTGAAAGGCTCGATGTTCTCGCGCTGCGCATGGCCGCTGAAGGTGTAGGCCAGGGTGAACAGCGTGCCGGCCAGCATCCACAGCGCCAGCACCGGCAACGCGTCATAGACCATGGCCAGCACGCGCCACGGCAGCAGCGCACGCGGGCGGGGCGTTTCGGTGGCGGCCGCAGTGGCCGTGTCGGTGGCAGGGCGGGACATGCGCCGAGCATACGCAAAGCTGGCCGCGCCCGCAGTGGCCCTCGTATCCTGCACGCATGGCCGTCATTTCCACCCCTGCCGAACGCCGCCAGCTGGTCACCCAACTGCCGGAACTGCGCGCCGACGACAGGGTGCGCATCCAGCGCTTTCTCGATGCGATCTGGGCCGAGAACGGCCTGGCCCGCGCCACCCTGGAGAGCTACCGGCGCGACCTGGAAGGGCTCGCGCGCTGGATGGATGGCCGCGAGGGCGGCCTGGCCGGCATCGAACGCCCGGGCCTGTTCGATTACCTGGCTTGGCGCACCCGCCATGGCTGGTCGCCGCGCAGCAACGCGCGCCTGCTGTCGGCGCTGCGCGCGTTCTTCGCCGATGGCGTGCGCCGCGGCGAGCGCAACGAAGACCCCAGCGCGCTGCTGGACCCGCCCAAGCTGCCCCGGCTGCTGCCCAAGGCGCTGGCCGAAAGCCAGATCGACGCCCTGCTGGCCGCGCCGGACATCGACAGCCCGCTGGGCCTGCGCGACCGCGCCATGCTGGAACTGATGTACGCCGCCGGCCTGCGCGTGAGTGAGCTGGTGCTGCTGCCGGCCACTGCGGTCAACCTGCGCCAGGGCGTGCTGCGGGTGACCGGCAAGGGCAGCAAGGAACGCCTGGTGCCGCTGGGCGAGGAATCGCAGCACTGGCTGGAACGCTACCTGCAGCAGTCGCGGCCGCAGCTGGTGGGCAAGGGCAAGGTGCACGCGCTGGCCGATGGGCAGACGCCGTTGTTCATCGAGCCGAGCCTGCATGCGCTGACCCGGCAGGCGTTCTGGCATCTGGTCAAGCGTCATGCGCAGGTGGCCGGCATCGATCCGGCGCGGATCAGCCCGCACGGCCTGCGCCACAGCTTCGCCACGCACCTGTTGAACCGGGGCGCGGACCTGCGCGCGCTGCAGATGCTGCTGGGCCACAGTTCACTGTCCACGACCCAGATCTACACCCTGGTGGCGCGCGAACACCTGCAGAAGCTGCACGCGCGGCACCACCCACGCGGCTGAATGGACCGCACGGGGCGTCACACGGGGCGTGTGCACGGTCGCGGCCCGTCACACGGGCCTGTGTCAGAATCCGGGGTCTGATTCCCAGCGGATTGCCCATGTTCCGATTTGCCATCGCTGCACTGTTCAGCGCGGTCAGCCTGACCGCCTGCGCCCAACCGGCTCCGCCCGCCGCCAAGGCCCCGACGGCCGCTGCCGCCAAGGCCAGCCCGGGCGCCAACGGCGCCTCCGAACAGACGGTGCGCGCCGCACTCGCCACGCTCATCCCCGGCTCCAAGGTGGATTACATCGGCTCGGCGCCGTTCCCGGGCTTCCGCGAAGTGCTGGTGTCCGGCCAGCTGCTGTACGTGTCCGACGACGGTCGCTACCTGTTCCAGTCGCAGCCCTACGATATCCAGGCCAAGGGCCCGGCCAACAGCGAAGGGCTGCTCGGCTACCGCCGCGACCTGCTGGCCAAGGCCAACCACGGTGACCGCATCGTGTTTGCCGCGCCCAATGCGAAGTACACCATCAGCGTGTTCACCGATATCGAGTGCGGTTACTGCCGCAAGCTGCACCAGGACATCGCCGAGCTCAACCGCAACGGCATTTCGGTGGAATACCTCGCCTTCCCGCGCATGGGCCTGGGCAGCAAGGACTACGTCGACATGATCTCGGTCTGGTGCGCCGCCGATCGTCGCCAGGCACTCACCAACGCCAAGCGTGGCGACAGCGTGCCGGCGAAGAACTGCACCAACCCGGTGGCCATGCAGTACGCGCTGGGCCAGCAGCTGGGCGTCAACGGCACGCCGGCGATCTTCGCGGCCGATGGCACCCAGCTGGGTGGCTACCTGCCGCCGGCGCAGCTGCGTGCAGCGCTGGAAAAGCTGTCCGCCAAGCGCTGACCGTAATGTCGCCGGGCATGGCCCCGCACTACCGTGGGATGGCCGGGTAGCGCCGGGCCATGCCCGGCGGATGTTGAATCCATGGGGAAAGCCGGGGACGCGGTGCGTCCCCGGCGTTTTTGCTTATTTCAGGCCATCACTGACCGCCTTGGTCAGCGTGCCCTGCGCATCGTCACCACTGAACTCCCAGACAAACGCACCACCCAGGCCCTGCGTTTTCACATAGCCCATCTTGCGGGTGATGTTGGCCGGGGTGTCGAAGCTCCACAGCGTGCTGCCGTTGTAGATCCAGGTGGCACCGGCGGTGTTGTCGGTATAGCCCTGCCAGGCCAGGTTCTTCAGCACCTTCCAGTCTTCGATGCCGGCCTCGTAGGTGCCCGGCGCGGCGCCGCCGGCGGTCTGGTACATGCCATTGTTGCCGCTGGCCACCCCGGTCCAGCCACGACCGTAGTAGCCGATGCCCAGGTTGAGCTTGGCCGCAGGCACGCCGCGGCTGATGAAGGCCTCGATGGCGTCGTTGCTGTTGTACAGCTTCTGGTCGCCGGTGGACGGATCATTCGGCGAATCGAACAACGCCGACTGGTGATTGGTCTTCGCATCCCACGCACCGTGGAAGTCGTAGGTCATCACGTTGATGTAGTCCAGGTACGGGTGGTACGCCGCCGGGTCGGTGACGCGGATCTTGTCGATGCCTGCACCCACCGCCACCGTCAGCAGCAGGCCCGGCCGCACCGCATCGAGCTGGCGGCGGAACTCGGCCATCAGCGCGGTGAAGTTGGCGTTGTCCTCCGGCTTGCCACATTCGATGCCGCAGGCCACCGGGTATTCCCAGTCGATGTCGATGCCGTCGAACACGCCCAGCGCCGCGCCGGTACCCCCGGCACCGTCGGTCACCGGCAGGTTGCCCTTGATGTAGGCATCGATGCAGGAGGCGACGAAGGCCTGGCGGTTTTCCGGGCGTGCTGCGCTGGAGAAGCCGCGTGACCAGGTCCAGCCGCCCAGCGAGATCAGCACCTTCAGGTTCGGGTACTTGGCCTTGAGCTGCTTGAGCTGGTTCCAGTTGCCGCGCAGCGGCTGGTCCCAGGTATCGGCGCCGCCGCTCACGCTCTCACCCGCGCCGAAGGCCTTGCTGTAATCGGCGAACGCATCGCCGCCGGCGCCGGTGTTGGGGTCCGACGCCTGGGTGATGCCCACTTCGCAGCGGTTGTTGCGCACGTTGCCGAAGGCGTAGTTGATGTGGGTCAGGCGCGCGGCCGAGCCGCTGCTGTCGATGTTCTTCACCCGGTAGTTGCGGCCGTAGATGCCCCATTGGGTGAAGTAGCCGATGACCCGCTTGCCGGTGCCGCCACCGTCACCGGCCAGCGTGGTGGCGCTTAGCTCGGTGCCCTGTGCCGAGGCGTTGCCGGCGTTGTCGCGGGCGCGTACGCGGTAGCGGTAGGTGGTCGAGGCGCTCAGGCCACCATCGACGTAGCTGGCGCTGGATGGCGAGCCGACCAGGCTGCCGTTGCGGTACACGTCGTAGCCGGCCAGGCCGCTGCCGCCGGTGTTGTCGGTGGACGGGCTCCAGCTCAGCGCGATGCTGCTGGCGGTGCGGGTGCCCACGGCGAGGCCGCCGGGCACGCTGGGCGCGGTGGTATCGCCGCTGGCCGCGTTGACGGTGATGGTGATGGTGGGCGTGCTTGTGGTGGCGTTGTTGTTGTCGGTGGCCACCGCGCGCAAGGTGTGGCTGCCGGCGCTGGCGTTGGCCCAGCTGGCGCTGTAGGGCGTGCTGGTGTCGACGCCGATCGAGCTGCCATCGCGGAAGAACTCGACCTTGCTGACGCTGCCATCCGGGTCGCTGGCCGTGGCGCTGACGGTGACCGTGCTGCCGGCGCTGAAGGTGGCGCCGTTGGCCGGCGAAGTCAGGCTGACCACGGGCGGCTGGTTGACGCCGCTGCCATCACAGGCGCCGAGGTTGGTGTAGTAGGGCGCGCCGGCCGGATGGTCCGGCGGTGCGTTCCAGATGTCCTGGTTTGCCCGATAGAGGACGCCTCCCTTCTGCAGGGTGTCGCCGGCCCGGTAGATCCTGGCCTGGTCCCACTGCGCCACGCCGGCACAGCTGGCGGCCTGTGCCAGGCCGGGCAGGGCAGCCGCCCCGGCGGCGAGGGCCAGCAGCCAGGCCAGGCGGCGCGGGCGGGGTGAGCGGGAGGAACGTTCGGCACTGCGTACATCGGCACTCTGCACAAGCTTGTCGTACATGGCGTGTCTCCGACTTCCGGTGGCGCGCGGGCCGGATGGCGCCGCGCGTGACGCAGGTCCGGACGTCGCCCGGGAGAGGGGCGACGGTGGGGGCGGACGGGGTACCTGGCTGACCGGGGAGAGAGTCCGGGGCCAAGTAGGGACAACGTTGTCATCAATTGCCGTGGCAATCCGTGAACGAGTGCATGGTTCCGGCATTCCGGC
>NZ_QETL01000096.1:0-15407 GCF_003105135.1 Stenotrophomonas sp. SPM
GGCCGGCCCCCACCACCAGCAGCGGGAAACTGTCGAAGGCGGGGTGGGTCCGTTTGCGGGGGCTTGAGCGCCATGGATGGCGCGACCGAGCCTCCATGGACGGATTCACGGCGTCCCCCGTAACCGGACCCACCCCGCCATCCCACGGATAGCCTGCTTCTGCTGTTGCTCTGGCTTCGGCTTCTGCAGGTGCAGGGCTGCAAGCCCTGCAAAAAGACCCACCCCTCAGGCAACCCCGTTGTCGACGTGCGCAGCAAACCCCGGCTGCCGCCGCAACCGCTCGAACCACGCATCGACATTCGCCAGCACCGGCTTCCCGCCTGGCGTGCTGCGCCAGCGCTGCGTGGACAGCCCCAGTACGATGTCAGCCAGAGTGAAGTCTTCACTGGCCACGTACGTGTGGCGCGCCAGCTGCGCATCCAGCATCGCCATCAGCCGGTTCCACTGCGCCAGGCCCGCCTCCGCCCGCGCATCGTCCGGGTAATCCGCATGCCCGCGCACGCGCGCCATGAACACATGGCGCCACGCCGTGTTCAGATCGGTCGCCTGCCAGTCCATCCACTGTTCCACCCGTGCCCGTGCCTGCGGTTCAACCGGCAGCAGATCGTTGCGCCGGGCGCGCGTGGCCAGGTAGCGGCAGATGCTGTTGGATTGCCACAGCACGAAGTCGCCCTCGCGCAGCACCGGCACCTGTGCGTTCGGGTTCAGCCCGCGCAGCAGCTCCGCATCGGGGGCGGCGTGGTGCTGCACCGCCAGGTCCAGCCCGGCGCACAGCCACAGCACCTTGCGCACGTTGATCGAGGTCGGCTTTCCGTACAGTTCGAGCATGGTCAGACGCAGCGTTTGAGACGGGGCCAGCCTACACTGGTGGCATGCAAACCGAATTCCTGCTCATCGGCGGCCTCCTGCTGGCCGTCCTCGTCCTGCAGCTGATCGCCCTGCTGCGCCGTCCGCCCCACGACCGCCTGGAACAGGCGGTGCGCGAGGAGGCGCGGGCCGGCCGCAGCGAACTGCGCGAACAGCTGGACGGCTTCGGCCGGGCGCTGACCGACCTGTCCACCCGCACCGACCAGCGCCTGGACCTGCTGCGCGAAGCGCTTGGCGAAGACGCACGCAAGGCCCGCGCCGAAGCAGCCGAAAGCCAGCAGCGCAGTGGTGCATTGATGGGCCAGCGCCTGCAGGAACTGCGCGCGCAGTTGGAAGTGTTCGGCCAGCAGCAGGAGGCGCGCATCCATGCCTTCGGCCAGCAGCTGCAGGAACTGACCACGCGTACCGACACCCAGCTGGGCGCGCTGCGCCAGACACTGGTGGACGATGCCCGCAAGGGCCGCGAGGAAGGCGCGCAGTCGCAGCAGCGCCTGACTGAAAGCCTGGGCCTGCGCCTGCAGGAACTGACCCAGCGCAACGAACAACGCATCGCCGAGATGCGCGCGACCCTGGAAGAACAGCTGCGCGCGCTGCAGAGCGACAACGCGCAGAAGCTGGAACAGATGCGCGTGACCGTGGACGAGAAGCTGCAGACCACGCTGGAAACGCGCCTGGGCCAGTCGTTCAAGCTGGTCTCCGAGCGCCTGGAACAGGTGCAGCGCGGGCTGGGCGAGATGCAGCAGCTGGCCACCGGCGTGGGCGACCTCAAGCGCGTGCTGACCAACGTCAAGACGCGCGGCAGCTGGGGTGAAGTGCAGCTGGAGAACATCCTCGAGCAGACCCTGATCCAGGAGCAGTACGCGCGTGCGGTGAAGGTGCGCCCGGACAGCAACGAGATGGTCGACATCGCGGTGCGCCTGCCCGGCCGCGGCGATGATGCGCCGGTGTGGCTGCCGATCGATTCCAAGTTCCCGCGCGAGGACTACGAACGCCTGCTGGACGCGCAGGACCAGGGTGACGCCGAGCTGGTGCGCATCCAGGGCGTGCAGCTGGAGCGCGCGGTGAAGGTGCAGGCCAAGTCGATCAGCGAGAAGTACATCGTGCCGCCGCACACCACCGATTTCGCGGTGATGTTCCTGCCCACCGAAGGCCTGTACGCCGAGATCATCCGCCGGCCCGGCCTGGTCGACCTGCTGCAGCGCGAACACCGCGTGGTGGTCGCGGGCCCGACCACCATCACTGCGCTGCTCAACAGCCTGCAGATGGGCTTCCGCACGCTGGCCATCGAGAAGCGGTCCAGCGAAGTGTGGAGCCTGCTGGGTGCGGTGAAGAGCGAGTTCGGCAAGTTCGCCGGCATCCTCGAGAAGGCCGAGAAGCAGATCACCACGGTCGGGCGCAGCATCGGCGCGGCCAGCCGCAAGACGCGCACCATCGAGCGCCGCCTGCGTGGCGTGGAGACCCTTGCCAACGAACAGGTGCAGCAGCTGCTGGGCGACCTCGGGGAAGCCGAGGAAGAGGGCGGCGAGGACGAGGCCAGCGAGGGCGAAGAGACCTGAGTGCGCTGACACACCACCTGCACCACGCAATGCGTATGCTGGCGGCCTCGATCACCGCCTGCAGGTCCGACCATGCGCCTTCGCTTCCTTGCCAGCCTGGCCCTGGCCGCCCTGTTGGCGGCCTGCAGCAGCACGCCGCCGGCCGCCGTTACGACCGCACAACCGGCCGCACCTGACACACCGGAAGCCACCGAGGCCTATCAGGAAGCGCGCGACGTGGATTGCCGCGCCGCCGGCGGCACCCTGCAGCCGCTGGGCCGCCTGCAGCGCGTGCAGTGCGTGATTCCCTATGCCGATGCGGGCAAGACCTGCAGCGGCAAGCGCGACTGCAGCGGCCAGTGCCTGGCCACCGGCGAAACCGAAGCCGGGGTGGTGGCGGCCGGCACCTGCCAGCGTGATGCCAGCCAGAACTTCGGCTGCCGCCAGCGCATCGAAGACGGCAAGGCACAGGGCACGATCTGCGTCGATTGAACGCACCTGACGCATACGCGCAGCGCTATGCTGGTGGACCTTTCCACGGCATAGCCGGAGCCCCCGCGTGAGCACCGCGATCCAGGACATTTCCCTCACCACCATCGACGGCCAGCCGTCCACCCTGGGCGATTACCAGGGCAAGGTCCTGCTGGTGGTGAACGTTGCCTCCAAGTGCGGCCTGACCCCGCAGTACGAAGGCCTGCAGGCGCTGTACGCGGAAAAGCAGGCACAGGGCCTGGAAGTGCTGGGTTTCCCGGCCAACAACTTCCTCGGCCAGGAGCCGGGCAGCGAGGCGGAAATCCAGCAGTTCTGCCAGCTGACCTACGACGTGACCTTCCCGATGTTCGCCAAGATCAGCGTGGCCGGTGAAGACACCCACCCGCTGTACCAGAAGCTGACCGCGGCCCAGCCGCAGGCGATCGGCGAAGGCCCGCTGCGCGAGCGCCTGGCCAGCAAGGAGATCCCGATCCACGCTGCACCGGCGGTGCTGTGGAACTTCGAGAAGTTCCTGGTCGGCCGCGATGGCAAGGTGGTCGCACGCTTTGCCCCGGACGTGGCCGCCGATGACGCGCGCCTGCGCGAGGCGATCGACGCCGCACTGGCCGCCTGATAGCACGGGCCCGCGACCAAAAAAAACCCCGCCAAGGCGGGGTTTTTTCATGCGCGGACCAACGCGATCAGTTGGTCCAGTTCGGCATCGGCATGGCATCCACCGGGATCGGCGAATTCTCATCGTCGCTGCCACGCTCGCGCTTGCCGCGCAGGTCGTTCTCGATCTGGTAGTTGCGGCGCTGCAGCCAGGCATCGCGCACCAGCGCGTACTCATCCACCGCCGAGCTGCGCAGGTCGTCGACCGCCATCAGCTGCGCGCGGGTATCGACCAGCTGCAGGCCCTGCAGCGCGATGCGGATCTTGTCTTCCTCGATCGTGCGGATCGGCGACAGCGGCATGTCACCGGCCAGGCCGAACACATCGCGCACGGTACGCGGGCCGAAGAACGGCAGTTCCACGTAACGCGAACGGCGCCAGCCCCAGGCACCCAGGGTCTGCCCGAAGTCCTCGCGGCGGTTGGGCACCATCGCCTTGCTGGCCGGATCGAACAGGCCACCGATACCCAGCGTCGAGTTCATCAGGAAGCGGCCGAAGGTGTCCCACGCATCATCCGGGCGGCCCTGCAGCAGCTGGTTGACGATGGTGACCGGCGAACGGATGTTGCTGAAGAAGTTGCTCACGCCGGTACGCGCGAAGCGCGGCACGACATGGGTATAGGCGGTGGCCAGCGGACGCGCGATCACGTTGTCCACGCCCACGTTGAAGCGGTGCACGCGGCGGTTCAGCGGCTCCCATGGGTCGTAGGCAGCGGTGGTGGCAGCGGTGCCGGCGTTGCCGTACAGCGCGTCGAAATCGTCGTCGCCACCTGGCGCAGCGGCGGCCGCGGCCGTGGCGGCATCGGTTCCGGCATTCCTGGCCGGCGGCGGCGTGGCCGTCGCGTCGTCCATGGCGGCCGCCGGTGCCGCGTCAACCGTGCCGGCATCGGCAGCAGGTGCATCGGCCGGTGCGCTGGCCGGAACCACGGTGTCGGCCACCGGCGCATCGCTGCGCGCGGGCTTGCCGGCACAGGCGCTGAGCGCCAGGGCCAGGATCATCAGGGGAAACGCGCGTACGACGTTCATGTCAGCTCGCAGCAGAAGGTGCATTGAAATCCAGATCGGGCGACAGCCGGTAGGCTGCGCTCAGTTCGTTGAAACCGGCCGGGGTGCCGGAAATCGACAGCGGGTGGCCCTGGGTGCGGGCACGCGCGGCCAGTTCGGCCAGCAGCGCTAGGCCGGCGCTGTCCACGCGCTCGACCTCGCCCAGTTCCAGCCGTGCCAGCTTTGCCGGCAACGCCTGCAGCTGCGGCCACAGGGCGATCACAGCGGCACGGTCGAGCACCCCGCGCAGGCGCAGGGCGTCGCCTTCCAGCAGCGCCAGCGGCTTACTTGCCATTGCCGGCCGGTCCGGCCTGCATGCTGCCGCTGCGCAGTTCGCTGGCCACCTGCTTGATGCCCTTCTGGCGCAGCGGGGCATCGAACTGGTTGCGGAAGGTCTGCACGTAGGAGATGCCTTCGATGTTGACGTCGAAGATCTTCCACTGGCCGTTGACGTTGCGCATCCAGTACTCGACCGGGGTCGGCTCGT
This sequence comes from Stenotrophomonas sp. SPM, assembly GCF_003105135.1. Lineage (NCBI taxonomy): Bacteria > Pseudomonadati > Pseudomonadota > Gammaproteobacteria > Lysobacterales > Lysobacteraceae > Stenotrophomonas > Stenotrophomonas sp. SPM. The sequence continues at coordinate 5,076 of NZ_QETL01000096.1, forward strand.
TGCCGGCACGCACCAGTTCGGTGGCCACGCGCACGCCGCGGTTGCCCGGCAACGGGCTCTCGCCCTTCAGGCGGAAGCTCGGCTTGCCCTGGATGTTCAGCAGGGTCGAGCCGTAGCGCTGCATCAGGCTGTCGGCCATCGCATCGGCGAACAGCTTGATGTCGGCGTCGGAGGCGCCGCGGGCGTGCGTGCCCAGCACCAGGCGCGCGGCATAGTCGCGGTCGAAGGTGCGGGTCAGCTCGCTGTCGATGTAGCTGCGCAGGCTGGCGGGGTTGCTGGTGAACTCAGCGCGGCGCTGCTGCAGGGTCGACATGATGCGGCTGCTGGCGTCGATCACCACCTTGCCGGCCTGGCCCTGCGGGGCGGTCACGGCGGGGGCGGTGGACTGCGCCTGGGCCAGGAACGGGGAGGCCAGCAGCAGCGACGAGGCCAGCAGGGCCGGGATCAGTTTCATCTTCATGGTTGCGGTTCCGTTGCAGGCGACTGCTCGCCATCGTTGGGTTTCTGGCCAGCGCCACCGGCGCTGCCACTGAACATGTACTTGCCGACCAGCTGCAGCAGGTCCACCGCCGGCTGGGTGAAGACGATCTCCTCACCGGGCTTCAGTACTTCCGGATCACCACCGGGCTGCAGACCGATATAGCTCTCGCCGAGCAAACCGCTGGTGAAGATGCCGGCGGAGGTGTCGGCCGGCAGGTCCTTGACCTTGCTGTCCATGCGCAGGGTCACGATCGATTCGAACTTCACCGGGTCCAGTTCGATCGAGGCGACCTGGCCGACGGTGACGCCGCCGATCTTCACCGGCGCCTGCTTGCGCAGCTGGCCGACCTGGGAGAAGCGTGCCTTCAGCTCATAGCCCTGGCCGCCCCAGCTCCAGCGCTGGTTGGTCGAGGCCACGGCCAGCACCATCAGCGATGCCAGGGCCAGCAGCAGGAATGCGCCGACGGAGAATTCGAGTCTGGGACCGCGTATGGCCATGTGGATTACCTGATCGAGTCGTGGTGGCCGCGCGCGCTGCGCACCGCCGGAGGAGGGGTTAGGTGAACAACATTGCCGAGAGCACGAAGTTGAACATCAGCACCAGCAGCGAGGCGTTGACCACCGCACGGGTGGTGGCCACCGACGTACCTTCGATGGTCGGCTCGGCGTGGAAACCGACGTAGGACGCGACCAGCGCGGCGGTGCCGCCGAAGATCGCCGACTTCAGCATCGCCACGCCGAAGTCATCCCAGAAGTCCACGCTGTTGCGCAGCGCCGACCAGAACACGCCATTGTCCAGGCCCAGCACGTGCACCGCTTCGAAATAGCTGGCACTGATGGCCAACGAACAGAAAATGCCGGTCAGCAGCGGCACGGTCAGCACCGCCGCCCAGAAGCGCGGGGCCACGGCCTTGGCGACCGGGTCGATGGCCATCAGCTCCAGCGCCTTGATCTGGTCGGTGGCACGCATCAGGCCCAGTTCGGCGGCGATCGAGCTGCCGGCGCGGCCGATGAACAGCAGCGCGGTCAGCACCGGTGCCAGCTCGCGGTACAGCGACAGGCCGAGCAGGGTCGACAGCGCGTCGGCCGCACCGAAGGTCGTCAGTGTGCGGTAGCCCTGCAGGGTCAGCACCAGGCCGACGAAGGCACCGCCGACGGCGATGATCGGCAGCGAACGCGCGCCGATCTTGTAGATCTCGCGGGTCAGCTCGGCGAGGAAATCACGCGTGGGCAGCGAACCGCGCAGCACGGTCAGCGAGAACAGGCCGGCGCGGCCCAGCGAACGGGTGGCTTGCACGAACGGCATCAGGCAACCCTCGCGCGCGGCGCGGCATCGAACGGAATGGGACCATCGGGCTGGCCGTGCAGGAACTGCCGCAGCAGCGGGTCCTCGCTTGACTGCAGCGCTTCGGGCGTGCCCTGGAACACGATGCCGCCATTGGCAATGGCGATCACCTGGTCGCAGATCGGCAGGGTCTCGTGCACGTGGTGGCTGACGATGATGCTGGTCAGGCCCAAGCTGTGGTTGAGGCGCTGGATCAGGCTCATGATGACCCCCGAGGCGATCGGGTCCAGCCCGGTCAGCGGCTCGTCGTAGATCATCAGCGGCGGGTCCAGGGCCAGCGCGCGGGCCAGTGCCACGCGGCGCGCCATGCCGCCGGACAGCTCGCGCGGCCAGGCATCGGCGGCGGCCAGCAGGCCCACCGCGTGCAGCTTCATCTGCACCAGCCGGCGCAGCACCGCCGCCGGCAGGCGGGTATGGGTGCGCAGGGGCAGGGCGACGTTCTCGGCCACGGTGAGGTCGGTCAGCAGGCCATTGCCCTGCAGCAGCACGCCCACGCTCTTGCGCATTTCCAGCAGCGCGCCGCTGTCATGCGGGATCGGCTTGCCGAACAGGGTGACCTCGCCGGCAACCGGGCGCAGTTCGCCGGTCAGTGCGGCCAGCAGGGTCGACTTGCCGCTGCCGGACGGGCCGAGCACGGCGGTGATGCTGCCCTGCGGAACCTGCAGGGAAACGTCACGCAGGATCGTGCGTCCGCTCCGGTCGATGCGGACGTTGGACAACTGCACCAGACTGGAGGCGGAAGCCGACATGGGCACCATTAACGTTTTTTAGACATCGAAGGGTGGGGTCAGCCGGCTGAACATAAGCAGACTGGACGGTCCAGTATTGTGGCACGTCGCGGCCGCTGGCAGGCCGGGACAATTTCCGGCGGCGCCGGAACAATCCATCGCAGCGCTCGCTGCGCGCCCCAGTGACGTGCGTCACCATTGAATACTGCCGGGCGTCCTGCACACTGTGCACGATGACCGACCCGTTCAGCGACTTCCGCCTCTACCACTCCAACTCGTTGGACGTGCTGGCCGCCCTGCTGGCCCGCAACGTGCGCACTCCGGTGCCGGGGCAGCCGCTGCTGGCGCCGGAGGTGGTGCTGATCCCGCAGGTGGCGATGCGTCGCTGGCTGCAGGCGACACTGGCGGCCGAATACGGGGTCGCCGCCAACCTCGAGTTCCTCACCCCGGGTGAGTTCGTCGCGCGGGCGCTCAACGCCAATGTCGATGGCGAAACCGACGACCTGGACGCTGCCGGCCTGCACTGGAAGCTGTACCAGGCGCTTCGCGACCCCGCGCTGCTGGCGCAGCCACCGATGCGTGCGCTGCAGGCCTATCTTGCCGGGGGTGACGCCCTGAAGCCGTGGGCGCTGGCCGGCGAGCTGGCCTCGGTGTTCGAGAAATACCAGGCCTGGCGCCGCGACTGGCTGCTGCGCTGGGATGCCGGCGCCGACCCGGCCGACCCGCAGGCGATCCTGTGGCGTGCCATTTCCGCAGGACGCGGCTACCGCGCGCGCCGCATCCAGGACTACCTGGACCGTTTCGAGGGCCCGGACAAGCCCAAGCCAAACGGCCTGCCGCCGCGCCTGTCGGCGTTCGCCACGCTGAACATCTCGCCCGACGTCCTGCGGGTGATGGCCACCCAGGCCCGGGTCGGCGAGCTGCACTTCTACATGCCGACCCCGGTGCAGTCGTACTGGGGTGACCTGCAGACCCTGGCCGAGCGCCTGCGCAGCGGCGCACCCGATCCCTTTGGCGAAGCTGCGGGCGAGAACCGCCTGCTGGAAGCCTGGGGGGCGGCCGGCCGCGACTTCATGGCCGTGCTGGGCAGTTACGAAGTGGTGCACCCGGCGGGTGAGATCGCCGCGTACTCGGATCCCGAAGACGACACCCGCCCGACCCTGGCCGAGGGCGGGCTGGCCGACAGCCTGCTGCACCGCCTGCAGCGCGACCTGTTCCACCGCCGCGCGCTGCCCTCGGGCGAGCTGCGCGAGGAACCGCGCAGTGACGACCCCAGCCTGCAGGTGCATGCCTGCCACACCCGCCTGCGCGAACTGCAGGTGCTGCACGACCAGCTGCGCAGCCTGCTGCAGGACCCGCGCTTCGACCCGCCGCTGCAGGCCCGCGAGATCGCGGTGCTGGCACCGGACATCGATCCCTACGTGCCGTACCTGGAAGCTGTGTTCGGCGGCCGTGGCGGCGACGAGGAACATATTCCCTATGCGCTGGCCGACAGCAGCCCGCTGGCGGGCGAGCCGCTGGCCGATGTGTTCGTGCACCTGCTGTCGCTGCCGGTATCGCGGTTCGGCCTGAACGAGATCCTCGACCTGCTGGCCAGCGCGCCGCTGGCCGAGGCGGCCGGGCTGGAGGCGGTGGACTTCGACCGCCTGCATGGCTGGCTGCAGCAGGCCGGTGCGCGCTGGGGCATCGATGCCAACCATCGCGGCCAGCTGCAGGCACCGCGCGACGACGCCTACACCTGGCAGTTCGCGCTGGACCGCCTGCTGCTGGGCCACGCCACCGGCAGCGATGTCGACCTGGCCGGCGTGGCACCATGGATCGAGCTGGAAGGCGGCGCGCTGGACGCGCTGGACCGGCTGCTGCGCCTGCTGCGCGTGCTGGCGGTGTACCAGCGTCGCCTCGGCGAGACCTTGACCCCGGCGCAGTGGCGGCAGCGCCTCCTGTCCCTGCTTGATGCGCTGCTGCCGGAGGCGCCCAGTTCGCCCAACAGCCAGCGCGCGCTGGAGCGCCTGCGCAAGCTGCTCAACCAGTTCGCCGACGACGCCCGCAAGGCCGGCTTCGAGGACGGCGTACCGCCGGAGGTGGTGCGTGCGCACTTCGCCGGCGCGCTGTCCGAGGCCGATACGCGTGCGCCGCTGCTGACCGGCGGCATCAGCTTCGGCCGCATGGTGCCGATGCGCCTGCTGCCGTTCCGGGTGATCTGCGTGCTCGGCCTCAACGATGGCGACTTCCCGCGCCGCGATCCGGCGGCTGGCTTGAACCAGCTGACCGCCGAGCTGGACACACCTCGCCGTCGCCCGGGGGACCGCTCCACCCGCGAGGATGACCGCTTCCTGTTCCTGCAGCTGTTTGCCGCCGCGCAGGACGTGTTCTATCTGAGCTATCTCGGCGCCGACCCGCGCGATGGCAGCGTGCGCGAACCCTCGGTGCTGGTCAGCGAGCTGATCGACGCCGCCGCCGAATACCACCAGGCGCCGGACGCGGCCAAGCGTGCGTTCACCGTGCGCCACGCGCTGCAGCCGTTCTCGCCCGCCGCCTTCGGTGAAGGCGACCCGCGTCGTTTCAGCTACCGCCGCCAGTGGCACCCGGCCGCCGGGCGCATGGCCGGCCAGCGCGGCGGACTGCAGCCGTGGTTCGACGCCGCGCTGCCGCCACCTCTGGATGACGCGGTGGAAGAAGAGGTGGCCCTGGACACGCTGCGCCGCTTCCTGTGCGACCCGGCCGGTCAGTTCCTGGCCCAGGCGCTGGGCCTGCGCCTGGCCGACGATGTCGAGGAGGTGGACGACCTGGAGCCACTGGTGCTGTCCTCGCGCGGGCCGGAAAAACGCAGCGTGCAGGCCGCGGTGGTACGCGCCACCCTCAGCGGTGATGTCGAGCCGCTCTACCCGCGCCTGCGCGCCCGTGGCCTGCTGCCGTCGGGTGCGCTGGGTGAGCGCCAGTTCGAAGCCGAACAGCTCAAGACCCGACCCTACGCCAGCGCGATGCTGGGCTGGATGCAGGGGCAGCCGCTGGAAAGCCGCCGCTACGAAGTGGAGATCGACGGCGTGCGCCTGCACGGCCGCGTCGCCGACCGCCATCCTGAAGGCCTGATGCGCCTGCGCGCCGGCACGCTCAACGGCAACGCAGTGATCCGCCAGGGCCTGGACTGGCTGCTGGCCAATGCGGCCGGCGATGCGCTGCCGCTGGTGCAGTTCCACGATGGTGGTGATGCCGGCCCCGGCCCGCACATCCAGCCTGCACCGGGCGCGGCGGCCGCACGCAGTGCACTGCGCGCGCTGCTGCAGCTGCGCCAGCGCGGTCTGCGCGAGCCGCTGCGCTTCGCGCCGTATACCGGCTGGGTGCTGTTCACCGCACCGGTGGAAAAACAACGCAGCGAAGGCTGGAAGCAGTGGCACGGCAGCGACCGCAGCTGGGGCGAAGCCAACAGCGATGCCTGGCAGCTGCTGCTGCGCGGCGCCGATCCCTTCGCCGATGACGACAGTTACGCCGACCTGCTGCGCAACAGCCAGGTGGTATTCCGCGCGGTGCGCGACGGGCGTGGTCCGGGTGGCACCGGCAAGGAGGCCGACGCATGAGCACCCCCGTGGATCCCTACCTGCTACTGCCACTGCAGGGCATCGGTCTGATCGAAGCCAGCGCTGGTACCGGCAAGACCTTCACCCTGGCCACGCTGTTCACCCGCCTGGTGGTGGAACAGGGCTTGCGCATCGGCCAGATCCTGGCGGTGACCTTCACCGATGCCGCCACCCAGGAGCTGCGCAAGCGCATCCGTGAGCGCCTGGCCTTGGCTGCGCGCCTGGTCGACCTGCCGCCGGCCGACGACGAGGCGCCCGATGCGCTGCTGACCCGGCAGGTGCTGCAGCGCCACCTCGACGAAGGTAGCGAAAGCGCTGCCGCGCTGAAGCGCCGCCTGCAGGTGGCCGCCGACGAGATCGACCTGGCCTCGATCTTCACCATCCATGGTTTCTGCACCCGTGTTCTGCGCGAACATGCGCTGGAAAGCGGGCACACCTTCGATCCGCCGGAACTGCTGGCCAGCGACCGCGAGCTGCTGGAGGAACTGGCCGCTGATCTGTGGCGCGTGCATGCCAACGACCCGGCCACGCTGGAGCCACTGCTCTGGCTGTGGTCGAACCCCGATGCGCTGGCCTCGGACCTGCGCGCGCTGCTGGGCTCACCACCGCTGTACCCGCGCCCGCAGCTGCTGGCGGTGGATGACCCGCGCCCGGCGTTGCAGGCCGCGGCGGCGGACCTGTCGATGGCCGTGCGCGAGCACGGCGAGCAGTTCTTCCTCGATCTGTGCGAGGCGGTGGACAACAAGTGGATCAACGGCGTTTCCTACAAGCTGGGCTGGCTGCACCCGCTGGGCCGGCAGCTGCTGGCCTGGGCCGCGCGCGACGATGCCGGCGAGCCGCTGAGCAGCGACCGCCTGCCGGCGCTGCTGGCGGATGCGCTGGTGTCCAAGACCAACAAGAAGTTCGCTGACCGCACGCCATCCTCGCCGCTGCAGGCACCGCTGGAGCGCTACGTGGCGTTGCTGGCCCAGCGCGAGCAGTGGCTGCGCGCGGCCGCGCTGAACTTCCTGCACAGCCTGCGCGAAGAAGCCACGCAGCGTCTGGCCATGCTCAAGCGCACGCGCCGGGTGCAGACCTACGACGACCTGATCGACGGCGTGGCGCAGGCGCTGGAGGGTTCGCAGCGGCTGGAGCTGGTGCGCAAGCTACGCCTGCAGTACCGTATCGCCCTGGTCGATGAGTTCCAGGACACCGACGATCGCCAGTGGGGCATCTTCCACACCGTGTTCGGCGATTCGCCGGAAGTGCGGGAACTCGGTCTGCCGCCGGCGCTGTTCCTGATCGGCGACCCGAAGCAGGCGATCTACGGCTTCCGTGGCGGTGACATCCACACCTATCTGAAGGCCAAGCAGGCCGCGCGGCCGGCACCGCCGCTGGACCAGAACTTCCGTTCGCGACCTTCGGTGCTGCGCGCGCTGCAGGCGCTGTACGACAACGGTGGCGAAGACGCTTTCCTGGAAGCCGGCATCGGCTTCGAGCCGGTCCGCCCCGGTGGCGTGCGTACGGATGAAGACTACCTGCGCGACGGCGCCGCGGCCCCGGCACTGACCCTGCGCGTGCTGCGCAGCGAAGGCGACAAGGCGATGAGCGCCGACGCCTCGCGTGCCGCCGCGACCCAGGCCTGCGTCGCCGCCATCCACCAGACCCTGCTGGATGCGCGTGCCGGTACCGCCGTCCTGCGCGGCCGCCCGGTGCAGCCCGGTGATATCGCCGTACTGGTGCGCTCGCACCGCGAGGCGACGCTGGTGCAGCGCGCGCTGGCGGCGGTGGGCATTCCGGCGGTGGCGGCGGGCAAGCAGAGCCTGTTCTCCACCAGCGAGGCACGCGACCTGCGCGCGCTGCTGCTGGCCCTGCTGCAACCGGCTGACGAAGGTCGCCTGCGTGCGGCGCTGGCAACGGTGCTGCTCGGCCAGCGGGCCAGTGCGATTGCCAACATGGAACGCGAGGGTGACCTGCAGCGCGCGTTCCAGGCGCAGCTGCTGCATTGGCGCGAGCGCTGGCAGCGCGGTGGCCCGTTCGCCGTGGTGGCCGATGTCTGCGCCGCACAGGGCGAACGCCTGTTGGCGCTGATCGATGGCGAGCGCCGGCTGACCAACTACCTGCAGCTGGGCGAACTGCTGCAGGAAGCCTCCGCGCAGGCCCTGGGCATGCATGGCCTGCTGGACTGGCTGCAGGGGCAGATGGCCAATGCCGACCAGAACGACGAGCAGCAGCTGCTGCGCCTGGAATCGGACGCGCGCCGCGTGCAGATCATCACCCTGCACAAGAGTAAGGGCCTGGAATACCCGCTGGTCTACCTGCCGTTCGTTGGCATCGACGGTGGAGCGCCAAACAACGCCGCGCACTGCACCGTGCACGTGGACGGCGAACGCCAGCTGCACTGGAAGCTGGACAAGGACGAGGCCTGGGAAGCAGCCAGCGGCCAGCGCGAACGCGAGCAGCGCGCCGAGGATGCGCGCCTGCTGTACGTGGGCCTGACCCGCGCCGAGCATGCGCTGTGGATCGCCATCGGCGATCTCGCCGGGCTCGGCAAGACCCGTCTGGCGCCGCTGCTGGGTGACCTGCAGGCGCTGCATACGCACACCGATGTGCACATCGACGACAGCGAGCCTGTGCTGCGGCTGCCGCAGCTGCCGGTCGAACAGGATGGCGAACCGCCGGCCGTGCGCAGCCTGACCCGGCGCGTACCGCACGACTGGTGGGTGTACAGCTTCACCCAGCTGGCGCATGCCGATGCCGGTGACGACGTCGAAGCGGCGGCCACCGAACTGCCGGCACCGGCCGCCGACGAACCGGCGGGTGCGGAACTGCCGCTGGAACCGGCCCTGCCCGAACCCGCAGCTGCCGACGCCGCACCCCTGGACCCACGCTTCATGGGCAGCCGTTTCGGCAACGTCCTGCACGAAGCGCTGGAAAACGTTGACTTCGCCGCCTGGGGCGGCTGGACAGCCGACCAGCCCGCGCCGGAAGGGCAGGCCGACCTGCTGCGCAAAGCGCTGCACGACGAAGGCTACGCCGACGAGGACCTGGACGATGGCGTGGCGGTGCTGGTGCCGCTGGTAGGCCATACGCTCACCGTCGCGCTTCCCGAAGGCGGTGCCCTGCACAGCCTGGGCGAGGGCGACCGCCGCGCAGAAATCGAATTCCACTTCGCCATCGAACCGACCGCCGTGCCCGCGCTGCTGCAGCTGCTGCACGCGCACGGCATTTCCAGCGCGCGCCGCGGCTTTGGCCTGCGCCGCCGGCTGGAAGGGCTGATGACCGGCAAGATCGACCTCACCTACGTGCGCGATGGGCGCTGGTACGTGCTCGACTACAAATCCAACCGGCTGCCGGGCTACAGCCCGGACCTGCTGCAGATCGCCATGCGCCACAGCGAATACGACCTGCAGGCGCTGATCTACACCGTGGCCCTGCACCGTTGGCTGCGCTTCCGCCTGGGTCGCAGTTACGACTACGCGCGTGACATGGGCGGCATCCGCTACCTGTTCTGCCGTGGCCTGGATGGCAACGGCAATGGCGTGCACGAGGACCACTTCGCGCCAGAGCTGGTGGATGGACTGGACGCGCTGTTCGCCGGGGGCGACGCCGCCCATGCCGACCTGGTCGCGCGTGCCCTTGGAGCCAGCGCATGAGCACCACCCTGTTGCAGCAGCTGTACCGCGGTGGCCACCTGCGCACCCTCGACCACGCCTTGGCCACCAGCCTGCGGCGGCTGCGCGAGGACACCCCCGATGCCGTGGCGGTTGCTGCCGCGCTGGCCTCGCTGGCGGTGTCGCAGGGCCACGCCGCCTTCGATCCGTCACAGCCGCAGCGCCTGCTGGAAGGCTTCCAGGCCTGGCCCGCACCCGCGCAGTGGCTGGCCCAGCTGCAGGCATCGCCGTGGGTGGCGCAGCCGGCGGATCCCGAGGCGGCCGCCGATGAGGCACCGCTGGTGCTGGAAAACGGCCTGCTGTACCTGCGCCGTTACCGCGAATACGAGCGGCAGCTGGCCGCCGGCCTGCAGCGCATCGGCCGGCACCCGTTGCCGGCGCCGGACATGGCGGCGCTGGCGCCGTTGTTCGCGCGCCTGTTCCCCGCTGCCGCCACCCAGCAAGACCACCAGGCGCGCGCCGCCGGCGTGACCCTGCGCCACCCGTTGGCGCTGGTCACTGGCGGCCCTGGTACCGGCAAGACCACCACCATCGCGCGCCTGTTGCTGCTG
>NZ_QETL01000097.1:0-15160 GCF_003105135.1 Stenotrophomonas sp. SPM
ATGGGCCCGAGGCATGCCTCGGGCGGGTTGGGCAGGACGCCCAACCCCGGTCTTGCCGTGTGCGCAGGACAGCGCACACGAGCAAGCCGCGACCAAGCCTACATGGACGTATTTACGGCGTCCCCCTCAACCGGACCCACCCCGCCAACCCACGGAATGCATGCATTTGACGTTGACGTTGACGTTGACGTTGACGTGGCTTGAAGCAGGTGCAGGGCTGCAAGCCCTGCAAGAAAAACCCTCACCTCACGGGAAAATCGTAGGCCGTCCCTGCATCCGGCTCCGGCTGCAGTGTGTAGTGCCACCACTCCTGCGGGTAGTTGGCAAACCCGCGCCGCGCCATCGCCTGCAGCAACCGCTGCCGGTTTTCACGCTGCGCCGCTGTCAGCCCCGTCGCATCGGTATGCGCACGCACGCCGAAGAAATCGAAATCCGTGCCCATGTCCATCACCACGCACGTCCCCGCCCGGCAATCCAGCAGCCCCAGGTCCACCGTCGCGCCCCGGCTGTGGCCCGAGCGCTCGGCGATGTAGCCGTCGGCCAGCAGCCGCGGCTTGTCCAGGTCCGGGTACTGCAGGGCCTTGCGCGACTGCTCGTGGGGGTCCTGCACCCAGGCCATGAATGCCTGTACCGAGCGCACCGGGCGATAGCAGTCGTATAGGCGCAGCGCGTAGCCGTCGGCGCGCAGGTCACCTTCCACCGCAGCCAAAGCCTTCGCCACCGGGGCCAGCAGGTAGCACGACGAGGACTCGTAGCCCGGCACGCGGGCGCCGGTGAAGTTGTTGGCGCCGGCGTAGCGGATGTCCAGCTCGATGCGCGGGGCCAGCGTGCGGATCTCCAGCAGACCGGCGCTGGCCGCATCGGTGGCCGGCGAGATGCGCGGTGCCTCAGCGGCGTGCGTGCTGCCCGCCAGGGCAATCGCCAATACGAGTGAAATGCAGGTCCTGGAAGTCATAGCTGAAGTCGATGTCCGGATCGAGGGCGCGCAGCTGCAGCGTGGGCGGTGCACCGTCGTCGGCCTGCAGCCATGCCTGCGCGGATGCCTCCAGCGTATCCCAGTGCAACCGCCACCGGCGCCCTTGCTGCATCACGGTCGCAGCCAGTTTCGGCGAACGCAGCACCTCAAACCGTAGCGTGCCCGCGACCGGGCACAGCGTGGCCTCGCCCAGCCAGGGGTCGCGGTAGCGCCCCTGCTGCGCCTGCAGCGCGCCGGCACCGGCTGGCGCTATCGGATCGAGATACTCGTCAACGTGGCCGATCACATCGGTCCGGCTCCGCTCATCGGCCAACGCCTGCAGATAGTCCAGCGCCGTGTGGCCCTCGGCACGGGCGGTGAAGCGCTTCAGCGCCGACTGCATCAGCACCGTGCGTGCGTCCTCGCCCTCGCCGTTCATCAGCATCACCACGCCCACCCTGCGGTCCGGCAGCAGGGCCAGCGAGGAATACATGCCGGACAAGGTGCCGGTGTGCGCCACCTTCCACTGCCCGTCCATGTCCGAAACACGCCAGCCATAGCCGTAACCCATGAAGTGCGCGTTATCCCAGCGGCGCTGGCGCTCGCCCAGCGGCATCGGCATGTGCAGCGTCCACAGCGTGCGCCGCTGGTCGCTGCCCAGCCAACCGGGCACCAACGCGGGGTCCAGCAGTACCTGCATCCAGCGGGTCATGTCGCGCAGCGAACAGCGGATGCCGCCCGCAGCCATCGAGGTCAGATCGGGGCTGGTCGCACCATCGGCGTTGACCACCACGTTGCGGCCGCCACGCCAGGCATGTGGCTGGGCGACGTTGCCCACGCGCTTCACCGACCATGCGCCCACCTGGCAGCGGTCCATGCCGAGCGGTGCGAACACCTGCTCGCGCATCAGCTGGTCGTAAGGCTTGCCACCGGCAGCGGCGGCTACTTCACCGGCCACCACGTACATCAGGTTGTCGTAGGCATAACCGCTGCGGAAGCTGCTGACCGGTTTCAGGTGGGCCAGGCCGGCGATGATGTCCGCGCGGGTATAGGCGTTGGGCTCCGGCCACAGCATCAGGTCGCCTGCGCCCAGGCCAAGGCCACTGTTGTGGATGAGCAGGTCCCGCACCTGCATGTGCTCGCCCACCCACGGGTCGTGCATGGTGAAGCCGGGCAGGTGCCTGCGCACCGGGTCATCCCAGCGCAGCCTGCCCTGCTCCACCAGGCGCGCCAGCAGCGCGGCGGTCATCGCCTTGCTGTTGGACGCGATCTTGAACAGCGTGTCCTCGTCGATGCGGCCGCCATCCCCGCGCGCCCCTTCGGCGTGCTGGTAGACCACCCTTCCCTGCTCGACCACGGCCATGGCCAGCCCGGGCAGATGCACGTGCTCGACCACGGCCGCGACATCGGCATCGATGGCGGCGACGTCCGTCGATTCCGCCGCCACCGCAGGCATGGCGGCCAGCGCCAGGAACCCCGACGCTACCCGCGCGGCATGCCTCAGAAGTTCCACGTCACCACCAGCTGCGTGTAGCGCGGTGCCTGCCAGCGCGTGCCCGTGGCGAAAGTCGCTTCACGGTACTGGCCCGGCTGTGCTTCGTAGCGCTGGTGCACGTTGATGGTCTTCTGGTTGTTGGTCAGGTTGTACACCGACAGCCGCGCGCTCAGGTCGATGCCCTCCACCGGCAGGCGCCAGGTTACGTTGGCGCCCATCGTCCAGGTCCACGGCAGGCGACCGAACGCGCCGCGTGGGCTGTACACGAACTGGCGCTGGTCATACGGCCCGGAGCAGTTGGCCACGCACAGCCAGCCGGTGCCACCGCCACTGCCTTCGCTGGAGGTGCTGCCACCGGCGATGGTGTCGTTCGGCCACATCACGCCATAGGCGGTGATCGGGCCACCGGACTGCACCTGCAGCGTGGTGCCGAACGACCACTGCTGGTTCAGCGCATAGGCCGCACGCAGCTTGATCTGGTGGCGGAAGTCGTTGAACAGCACGCCGTAGCGTTCATTGGTGGCCGGATGATCCCAGTACTGCACCATGCCGGTGTCGCCGTAGTTGGTATCGGAGTTCACCGGGCCTTCGAAGTTGCCATCGCTGCGCGACCACAGGTAGGAGGCGTTGAACAGCCACTTCTCGTCCCAGGCGCGGTCGATCTGGAATTCCAGGCCCTTGTAGGTGCGCTTGGGCCTGGAATAGCCGATGACCTCGCCGCTGCCGCCCTTGCGGTAGCCGCTGTTGGCGGTGTCGATGGTGATCCAGCCTTCGGTGGCGCAGCCGATGCTCTGGTCGCCCCACAGGGTCAGGCTCTCGCCGGGGTTGCCGATCGGCCACAGCGTGCTCGGCGTCGGGCCGCACGGGGTGTAGTTGATGCGGATGTCATCCAGCGCGCGGGTCATGCGCCGATAGGTCGCGTTGACGCCCCACGACCAGGCGGCGTTGATCATGTTCTGGAAGCCGAGGATGTACTCGTCCTGGTAGACCGCCTTCAGGTCGCGGTCCACGCTCTGGCGCAGGTCGGCACCACCGGTGTTCATGCGGGTATCGGTCGGCCCGATCTGCGCGCCGATGATCGGCGCCATGTAGGCCGAACCGGTCGGCGAAGCCTTCTGCTCCCAGCCTTCCAGCACGTAGTAGCTGTATTCGTCGGTGAGGCCGCCGGCGAAGTTGACGTTGATGTTGTTGGTGACCGGCAGGTAGTAGCGGCCGGCGTTGCCGAACAGCTTGGTGCTGCCATCGCCGCGCATGTCCCACGAGAAGCCGACGCGCGGCGCGAACAGGTCGTCCATCTTGATGAACGCCTTGCCCTCGGCCGTGCGGTTTTCGAAGCGGTCCCAGCGGATGCCGAGGTTGAGCATCAGGTTCGGGGTGATGTTCCAGATGTCTTCCAGGTAGAAGGCATTGGCCTCGGTTTCGAACGTGCCGCCGGACTGGCGGTTGCGTGCGCGCAGCATCTCGGTGACGCCGGCCGGCACATAGGCGTTGGCGCCGTCCCACACTTCATCGCCGGGCCGCGCCAGGTAGGCGGTGTAGCTCAGCGCCGTCGGCCCCGGGTAACGGGTCGACTGGTCGGTGGTCATCAGCTCGCGGTCCAGGCCGAAGCGCAGCAGGTGGTCGCCCAGCTGCCATTCGAAATCCAGGCGGGCGACATCGCGGGTGTCATCGCGCTCGGCCACGGCGGTGCCGGTGGGATGGCAGCCGGCACGCAGCCCCTGCAGCTTGCCCAGGCGCGGGCCGTAGGTGCTGTCGGTGAACACCGGGCTGCAGGCCTGGTCCAGCGAGGAGTTGGTGAAGGCGCGCTGGTTGTTCTGGCCAACCATGGCGCGGGCGGTGAAGTTCTGCCCGAAGTGGCCGGTGTAGGTGGCCGACCAGTTGCGGCCGCCGGTCTCGGTGATCGAATCGCCGCCCCAGTCGCCGATGCGGTCGTCATCCCAGTCGTAGCCATACGACGCGTTGGTGACATCGCCCTCGTCGGAGAACGCCAGCAGCGCCAGGCTGTGGTTGTCGTTGATGTTCCAGTCCAGCTTGGTGCCCCAGAAGCCGTTGCCGGAGTTGTTCTTGAACCAGGTGCTGCCATCGGACGAGGTGTTGTGGCCGCGGTCGTCGCGGTCCTCGTACATGGCGAACAGGAACAGCGTGTCCTTGATGATCGGGCCCGAACCCCAGACGTTGGTCTTGAAGAACGAGTTGTTGTCACGGCTGCCGTAGGAGTGCGCGGTGCCGTCGCGGTGGAAGTGGTCACGCCCGCTGGCACGCCACGCGCTGGGCTCGGCGGTCACTTCCACGCCGCCCTCGAACTCGTTGCTGCCCGAGCGGGTGACCGCATTGATGACACCGCCGGTGGAGCGGCCGAACTCGACCGAATAGCCGCCGGTCTTGACCTGGAACTCGTTGAAGAAGGCGAACGGAGCGGTGCTGAAGCCGCGCCGGGTGTACATGTCGGTGACGTTGAGGCCGTTGATGAACACTGCGTTCTCGGCCACCGACGAACCGGCGAAGGACAGGCCGCCGAATGACGAATTACCTCCGACCACGCCCGGTGCCATCAGCGCGACGGCGGACAGATCCTGCGCCACCGGCAACCGCGAGATTTCCTGGCGGTTGATGTTGAACGAGGTCTCGGTGGAGTAAACGTCCACGCGGTTGATCACGCGCGTGCCGGTCACCTGCAGCGCATCCAGGTTGGTGACGCCGCCGGCGCTGGCCAGGTTGACCGTGGTGGTGCCACCCACGGCCACGCTGACAGCCACCTGGTCACCCAGCTTCTGTCCCTCGCGGCTGAGCTGCAGCTGGTAGTCGCCTACCGGCAGCTGGCCGAGACGGTAGCTGCCATCGGCACCGACAGTGACGGTGCGGGTCAGGCCGGTTCTGCTGCTGACCACGGTGACCTGGTCACCGGCGGTTGCGCGGCCGGCGACGGCGCCGCTCACGGTCTGGGCCATCACGGTGCCCGGCAGCATGATGCCCAGACACGCCCCAAGGGCGACGCACAACGCCGCCCGCTTGATGCTGTAAGCCTTCATCCCCTGCTCTCTCCTGCAAGAATTGAATGGTGTGGTGGTTGAGGTATCGCGCTAGCGTTGCCCGGCCGGCAGTACCCGCCACTGGAAGTCGTCGTCCCATTGGTCGAAGTACAGGTTGCCGCCCGCCCACTCGGCCTCGCCGCGCTGCGAGTCGACCGTTTCCGAGCGGTAATGCTGTTTGGCTGGCACGAACGGCTGGCCGAAATCATCGTTGAAGGCGATGCGGTAGCCATCGAGACCACCGAGATAGAAGTCGCGCAGTGCGGGCGTATCGCTGGCCAGCGCACCGGTGGTCACGTCCATCGGCAGCCAGCCATAGGGCGCCAGGTAGACCGCACCCCAGTCGTGCAGGTTGCTGTAGCCGCTGCCATCATCGGAGAACACCCTGCCCGACTGCCAACGCGCGGGTATGCCGTTCATGCGCAGCAGGGAAATCAACAACAGGGTCTGCTGCCCGCAGTCGGCATGCCCGGCATGCAGGGCGTAATCGCTGATGTTGCTGAGGGTGGAATACTCGCGGGCGCCCGCCCAGGGAATGCGATCGACTGCGGCGTACAGCCGGCGCACCACTTCATACGGGCGCGTTTCGCCTTGCAGCACCTGGTCGGAAAACAGCTTCAGTGCCGGGGTGAAGCGCACATGCGGCAGCTGCTCGGCGAGGAACGGCTGCAGCGCCGGGTCGGACGGCGTGGCTTGCACGCGTGCCGGATCCACCGCCGTATGCCGCGCGAAGATCGTGGCCTCGTAGCGGATCTCGAACCGGGTCGGCTGCCCGGCCACCGCCTTCGCTTCCAGATAGGCGGTGCGCTGCAGGGTGCTGTCCGGGGCCACGCGCGCCTTGCCCGGCGTGCTGCCCAGCCACTGCACCTGCTCCTGCTGCCCGGGAATCCCGCGCGGGTAGGGAATCCACACGCGGATGGTTTCCCCGGCGGGCACGGCGTCGGCCTTCACCGTCAGCGACTGGGTGAACGCAATGCGCTGTGGCAGTACCGACGTCCCGCCGCTCTGGCCAGCGGCTGCGAGCACGCGTGCGTGATGCGCATTGAGCACTTCATTCGGGCCCGGCGCCGGGAGCGGTGCATCGGCACGGCGGCGCGCGCGTGCCTCATCGCTGAGCCGGAACAGGTTGGACGGTGCGCGTTTGAAGTACCAGCGGGTACCGTCGATATCGAGGTGTTCGATCAGGCCGAGCTGATCCCAGCGCGCGAATTCGGCATCGGTCAGGTCGGCAATCCAGCGGCGCACGGCGGTTTTCGCGGTGGCCTCGTCCAGGCTGAAATCCATGCGGATGCGGCGCATCCGCTCGCGCTGGTAGGCCGCCGTGGCGGGTAGATCGCCGCGCGCCAGGAGATCTTCAGCGTCCGCGAAGTGGCCACTGTCGACCAGATCGATCAATCGCGTCTCGCCTGCACCCTGCCCCCGCACGTCCTGCGCCGCCGCCGACGACGCCCACAGCAGCAGCACGGCACACAGGCCGGCAGCAGCAGGCAGACGCAGTTTGCGAACGACGGGATCCACGGCGACACTTCCCCAGCGCGGGTGGTAACGGCTGTGTAACACGCGCCGGGTAACGGGTCAATAATTTATTCTTGCTTTCGCAGCCGAAAGGAATAAGTATTCCCTGAGGCATTGAGGAGGGTGTGAGCGCATGATCCTGGCTTCCCGCGAACAGCGCCGGCACTGGCCGCGCCGGTTGACCCTGGCCCTGTGCCTGCTGGCGGCGCCGGCCTTCGCACAGGCCGCATCGCAGCCCGATCCCGGCGCGCCGCTGCCCTATGTGATCGGCCTGCACGAGGCCTACCTGACCCCGCAGTACTGGGCCGCGCGGCTGGACAACGCCGATGCGCCGATCCTCGACCGCGCGCAGATCGACGCGCAGAACGCGCGCATGCGCAGCCAGGATGCGCACATCCAGGACATCGCCGCCCTGCCCGCGCAGCTGACCGCCGCGCAGGTGCGCACCCGCATCACCGCGTTGTCGAGCTGGCCGACGCGCCCTCTCTATGACGACCAGGGCCAGCCCATCGCCGCCGCGATGCGCGCGTCGATCGAGGCCAACCTCGGCCTGCAGGCGATCGCCGCACAGGCGGCGCCGCAGTACGGTCTGGTGGTGAAGCGCGCGGCACTGCGCACCTTCCCGACCCGCCAGCGCGTCTTCAGCAGCACCGGCGATACCGATATCGACCGCTTCCAGGAATCGGCGCTGTTCCCCGGTGACAAGGTCGCCGTGGTCCATCGCAGCGCCGACGGCCGCTGGCTGTTCGTGCACAGCGAACGCTACAGCGCGTGGATCGAAGCCGAGTCGGTGGCCACGGGTGACAGGGCCAGCGTGCTCGGTTACGGCGCGCAGGGCCCGTATCGCATCGTCACCGGCGCGGTGGCGCACACCGCGTTCACCCCGGAAGAGCCGCGCGTGTCGCGCCTGCAGCTGGACATGGGCGTGCGCCTGCCGGTGCTGGCCGACTGGCCCGCGGCCACGCCGGTCAACGGCCAGCAGGCGCATGCCGCGTGGGTAGTGCAGCTGCCGGTGCGCGAGGCCGATGGCCAGCTGAAGCTGGTGCCGGCGCTGCTGCCGCGCTCGCAGGACACCGCCGGCGAGTACTTGGCGCTGACCCCGCGCCTGCTGCTGCAGCAGGCCTTCAAGTTCCTCGGCGAACGCTACGGCTGGGGCCATGACTACGACACCCGCGACTGCAGCGGGTTTGTTTCCGAAATCTACCGCAGCTTCGGCGTGCTGCTGCCGCGCAATACCAGCGCGCAGGCGGTCAGCCCAGCGCTTGACCGCCTGCCGTTCACCGAGAAGACTGGCAAGGCCGCGCGCGACCGCGCCGTGACCGACCTGCAGGTGGGCGATCTGGTCTACATCCCCGGCCACGTGATGATGGCCATCGGCCACGTCGACGGCCGCACCTGGGTCATCCACGATACGGCGGGCGGCAGCTGGCACGGTGCCGACGGCACGCGCGTGCAGGCTCACCTCAATGGTGTCTCGGTCACCCCGCTGGAGCCGATGATGGCCAGCGACACCGTCCGCTACATCGACCGCATCACCAACATCCAGCGCCTGCGGGCCAAGACTGCCGAATGAAGATCACCGCCATCGAACTGGGCATGCTGCGCGTGCCGCTGAAGACCCCCTTCAAGACCGCCCTGCGCACGGTGGAAACCGTGGAAGACGTGGTGGTGCTGATCCGTACCGACACCGGCAATACCGGTTACGGCGAAGCACCGGCCACCGCGGTCATCACCGGCGATACCCACGGCTCGATCATCGAAGCGATCCGCCATTTCATCGCCCCGCGCCTGGTCGGCCAGGACGTGGTCAACCTCAACCACTTGTGCACGCTGGTGCAGACCGCCATGGAGCGCAACACCAGCGCCAAGGCGGCGGTGGAAATCGCCCTGTACGACCTGTGGGCGCAGCTGCACGGCGCACCGCTGTACCAGATGCTGGGCGGTGGCGATCCAGTCATCACCACCGACATCACCATAAGCGTGGACTACATCGACAAGATGGTGGCCGATTCGCTGTCGGCCATCGAGCGCGGTTTCGAGTCGCTGAAGATCAAGGTAGGCAAGGACATCGGCCTGGACATCGAGCGGGTCAAGGCGATCCATGCCGCCGTGCAGGGCCGCGCCCTGCTGCGCCTGGATGCCAACCAGGGCTGGACCGCCAAGCAGGCCGTGCACGCCATGCGCGCGCTGGAGGACGCCGGCGTGGTGCTGGAGCTGCTGGAACAGCCGGTGAAGGCCGCCGACATCACCGGCCTGAAGTACGTCACTGACCGCGTCAACACACCGGTGATGGCCGACGAAAGCGTGTTCAGCCCGAGCCAGGTGATGGACCTGATCCAGCAGCGCGCGGCCGACATCATCAACATCAAACTGATGAAGACCGGCGGCCTGTCCAACGCGATCCGCATCGCCGACATCGCCGGCATCTACGGCGTACCGTGCATGATCGGCTGCATGATCGAATCGAGCATCAGCGTGGCCGCCGCCGTGCACCTGGCCGTGGCCAAGAGCGATGTGATCACCAAGGTCGACCTGGACGGCCCCTCGCTGGGCCAGTTCGATCCGGTCAGCGGCGGCGTGCATTTCAACGAATCGGAGATCAGCATCAGCAACGTACCGGGGCTGGGCATCACCGAAGTGCGCGGCCTGGAGATGCTGGGTTGACCCGCGCAGTCGAGCATGGCTCGACTCTACAAGGGCCGCACCGCAGTAGATCCACGCCATGCGTGGATGCCGTTGCCCACGCCACAGAACGCCTCCCGCCCCCCGGACACCCCGCATGCCGCCCCTGCTGAAAATCCGAACCGAGCGCGGGCAGATGTCGGCCATCGAACGCCGCATCGCCGATTTCATCCTCGACAACGCCCACCTGCTGCGCGACTACTCCTCGCAGCAGCTGGCCAGCGCGCTGGGCATCAGCCAGTCCAGCGTGGTCAAGTTCAGCCAGAAGCTGGGCTTCAAGGGCTACCCGGACCTGAAGTACTCCATCGGCCAGGACGTGGCCCGCGCCGGTGCCGATCCGCAGCAGGCGCCGGACGAACCGGACAAAGCGGATCACTACCTGCGCCTGGGCGATGCCCTGCGCCGCAGCAAGGCCCAGGCCGAGGAAGAAACCCGCCAGGCCAACCCGCGCGAGGAGATCGAACGCATCGTGCAGCTGCTGGACGGCGCGCCCAAGCTGTTCGTGTACGGGCTGGGCGATGACGGCCTGTTCGCGCGCGAATTCGCCATGCGCCTGTCCCTGCTCGGCCTGCTGGTGGTGCCGCACACCGATCCGGTGCTGCTGCTGGCCAACCTGTCGGCGGCACGCCCGCGTGATGCGCTGCTGGTGTTTTCCGAATACGGCAACCTGCCGCAGCTCTCGCAGCTGTCGCGGCAGTTCCAGAACATGGGCGGCAAGGTGGTGTCGATCACCCGCCACACCGCCAACCCGCTGCGCGCGCACGCCGATGCCTCGCTGGGCGTATGCGCCTACGACCGCACGCCGCAGGTGGCGCAGCTGCTGTACCGTAGCGCCATGCATGCCCTGCTCGACTTCCTGTTCGTGCTGCTCTGCCACGCCAATCCAGATCGCCAGCGGCAACTTGCGGTGAACCTGGAACGGATCGACCACCTGCTGGATTCCTGACCGGAGCGCCTGCTGATGAAGCCGCTGTCCCGCCTTGTCACCGCCGCGCTGCTGCTGGCCGCGTCGCTGTCCCTCCACGCGGCGCCGCTGGATGGCGCGCGGCAATTGATCGTGGTCACCAGCGAGGGCTGGGACAGTACCCAGGGTCAGCTACAGGCCTTCGTGCGCGACGGCAAGGGCTGGCGCGCGCAGGGCACGGCCTTCCCGGTGTCGCTGGGCCGCAGCGGCAGTGCCTGGGGCCTGGGCCTGCACCCGGCACAGGGCGACGGCCCGCAGAAGCAGGAAGGCGATGGCCGCAGCCCGGCCGGCGTGTTCGCGCTGGGCAGTGCGTTCGGGTATGCCGGCACGCGCCCCGGTACCGCGATGGCCTACCAGCCGATGCTCGACAGCAGCTATTGCATGGATGTGCCGGCCTCGCCGTTCTACAACCGCATCGTCGATGCGGCCAAGGTCGGCCGCGCCGCCGTGGAAGGCTCCACCGAACCGATGCGGCTGGACCTGCACGGCAAGGGCGATGTGCGCTACCAGGAAGGCTTCGTGATCGCGCACAACCCGCAGAACCAGCCCGGCAAGGGCAGCTGCATCTTCGCCCACCTGTGGCGCCAGCCCGGTGAGGCCACCGCCGGCTGCACGGCCATGCCGCAGGCGCGCATGCAGGCGCTGCTGGATTGGCTGCGGCCGCAGGACACGCCGCGCTTCGTACTGCTGCCGCGCGCCGAGTACGCACGCCTGCAGGCGCAGTGGCAGCTGCCCGCACTGACCGGAGCACGCCCTTGAGCGCCCAGGACGAACCGCAGCTGCAACGCGCGGTCAGCCGCTGGCAGATCGTCGGCCTGTCGATCAACGATGTGGTCGGGAGCGGCATCTACCTGCTGCCCGCCGCCACCGTCGCCCTGCTCGGTCCTTTCAGCCTGTGGGGCGTGGTCGCCGCCGGCATCGTCGTCGCGTTGCTGGTGCTGTGCTACGCGCAGGCCGCCAGCTACTTCGATGAACCCGGCGGCAGCTACCTGTATGCGCGCGAGGCGTTCGGACGCTTCGCCGGCTTCGAGATCGGCTGGATGATCTGGCTGACCCGCATCAGCTCG
Organism: Stenotrophomonas sp. SPM; assembly: GCF_003105135.1. NCBI lineage: Bacteria > Pseudomonadati > Pseudomonadota > Gammaproteobacteria > Lysobacterales > Lysobacteraceae > Stenotrophomonas > Stenotrophomonas sp. SPM. The sequence goes on from NZ_QETL01000097.1 coordinate 11,708, forward strand.
GCCGCCGCGCTCAGCAATGCGCTGGCCGATGCGGTCGCGCGCTTCTGGCCGTGGGCCGGCGCCGGCATGGGCCGCGTCGCGGTGATCGTGGTGTCGCTGGGCTTCCTCACCGGGGTCAACATCATCGGCGTGCGCTCCGCGGCGCGTACCGGCATCGTGCTGGTCATCGGCAAGATGCTGCCGCTGCTGCTGTTCGTGGCCATCGGCGCGTTCTACATCGACCCGCAGCTGGCGTTCTCCGGCCAGCGCCCGGACCCGCATGACCTGCAGCGCATGGGCGAGGCCGCGCTGCTGCTGCTGTACGCCTATGCCGGTTTCGAAAACATCCCGGCCGCCGCAGGTGAATACCGCAACCCGCGCCGCGACATCCCGTTCGCGCTGATCACCATGATCGTCACCGTCACCGTCATCTACGGTGCGGTGCAGCTGGTGGCGCAGGGCACGCTGGCCGGCCTGGCCAGTTCAGCTACGCCGCTGGCCGATGCCGCGGCCGGTTTCGGTGGCGAAGCGCTGGCGCTGATCCTCACCGTCGGTGCGACCATCTCCATCCTCGGCACCAACAGCAACACGATGATGATGGGCCCGCGCTTCCTGTTCGCCCTCGCCCGCGATGGCTACGGCCCGAAGGTGCTGGCGCAGGTGCATCCGCGATTCCGCACGCCGGCCGCGGCGATCCTCTGCCAGGGGCTGATCGCGCTGGGCCTGGCCCTGTCCGGCTCGTTCGTGCAGCTGGCCCTGCTGTCGATGACCACGCGCCTGTTTGCCTACATCGGCACGGCCGCGGCGGTCCTGGTTCTGGCCAAGCGCTACGCAGACCGGCCGGGCGCGCTGAAGCTGCCCGGTGGCCCGCTCATTCCGGTGCTGGCGCTGGTGCTGTGCGTGGCGCTGTTCGCCAGTGCCAGCTGGCAGAACATCGCCGCCGCGCTGGTCGCCTTCGCCATCGGCGCGGTGATCTACAAGCTGCCGCGCAAGGCCGACGCGACCTGATCTTCACGCAACCGGCCCGGGCGGTTAACCGGCACATGTGCACGATCAAGCCTCGTCCCCACACGGAGCCTGACCGATGCCCGACTACCAGATTCCCGGCCGCGTGCCGGATGACAGCACCCCGCGCGATACCTTCACCGACTACTGGCGCGATCGCTATACCGCTGAGCCCTACTACGACGACACCCTGCTCTTTGACGATTACGAGCCCGCCTACCGCATCGGCCATGCCGCGCGTGCGCAGGAAACGCGGGCTGACCAGATCATCCGCGCCTACGAGCAGGTCGAGGCCGAGCTGCAGGGCCGCTGGGCCAGTGAACGCGGTACGAGCCGCCTGGAATGGGAGCAGGCCCGCGCGGCAGTGCGTCGTGGCTGGGATGACGCCCACATGGCCGATCCCCGTCTCGTACGCGGTAGCTGATTGCTGCTGCGGTTGATCGTGTAGAGCCGGGCCATGCTCGGCTCTTTTCGTATCCGGCACGCAAGGCCACCGCCTGTAGCACCCGCCCAGCGCTCGGCTGCCGCTGCGCGACAGGACCTTTGGACCACGCGTCTCTTCACTTCAGTGGGGTACAACGGGGCTTGGCCATCCGCATCCCCACCTGGAGATACCCATGACCCGTTCTTTGAAACGTGCGCCCCTGCTGCTCGCCATGGGCCTGCTGCCCATCCTTGCCACCACCGCCTGCAGCGCGGCCGGCCCCGATACGACAGCGGCCGCCCAGACCGCCCCGGCAGCAACCAGCGCCGACCAGCGCCCGTTCACCGCCACCGAGGTCAGCCGTTTCGACCAGCCGTGGGCAACGACCTTCCTGCCCGATGGCAGCCTGCTGGTCACCGAAAAGCGCGGCAAGCTGCAGCACCTGGACCTGGCCAGCGGCCAGAAGCACGAGATCACCGGCGTGCCGAAGGTGGCCTACGGCGGCCAGGGCGGCTTCGGCGATGTCATCCTGCATCCTGATTTCGCCCGCAACAACGTGGTCTACGTCAGCTACGCCGAGGAAGGCACGCTCGACACCCGCGGTGCGGCCGTGGCGCGCGCCACCCTGGCACTGAATGCCGATGGCAGCGGCGCGCTGAAGGATCTGAAGGTGATCTGGCGGCAGACCCCCAAGGTCAGCGGCCAGGGCCACTACGGCCACCGCCTCGCCTTCGGCCCGGACGGCAAGCTGTGGATCAGCTCCAGCGAACGCCAGAAGTTCGATCCGGCCCAGGACATGAGCGGCAACCTCGGCAAGATCATCCGCCTCAACGACGATGGCAGCGTGCCGGCGGACAATCCGTTCGCCTCGCAGGGCGGCGTCGCTGCCCAGGTCTGGTCACTGGGCCATCGCAACGTACTGGGCATCGCCTTCGACGCCAACGGCAAGCTGTGGGCCCAGGAAATGGGCCCGGCCGGCGGCGACGAACTGAACCTGATCCAGCGTGGTGCCAACTATGGCTACCCGATCGTTTCCAACGGCGACCATTACGACGGTCGCCCGATTCCCGACCACGACACCCGTCCGGAATTCGCCGCACCGAAGGTCACCTGGAACCCGGTGATCTCGCCGGCCGGCCTGATGTTCTACAGCGGCAGCCTCTTCCCGCAGTGGAAGGGCAGCGCCTTCATCGGCGGCCTGTCCTCCACCTCGCTGGTGCGGGTGGCCTTCGATGGCGAGAACGCGCGCGAAGCAGAGCGCTTCAACATGGGCGAGCGCATCCGCGAAGTGGAACAGGGCCCCGATGGCGCACTGTGGCTGCTGGAAGACGGCAGCAAGGCACGCCTGCTGAAGCTGACCCCGAAAGCCTGACCCCGGTAGTGCCGGCCGCTGGCCGGCATCGCCCCTACCCAACGGCCCCGCATCACGCGGGGCCGTCTGCATTTACTGGATGGTGCCGACCTTCACCTCGGTACGGGCGCAGGCCTTGTCCAGGCACTCGCCGGTCAACCACACCTGGCCATCGCCGATCATTACGCCCTGCTGGTTGACGAAGACCTTGCCGAACTCCTGCTCGGACATCGCCTTGACCACTGCCGGGGTGATGATCTTTTCGTAGTTGCGCTGGAACTCGCCCGGACCGGTGATCTTCTTGCCACCGGCGATGTTCAGCGGGAAGCGCACTTCCTCCACCACCGCGGCGCGGTCACCGCCGACCACGGCGGTCTTGAATGCATTGAAGACCTTTTCGTACTGCGCCGAATCACCCAGCACGGCGTCGATGCGCGCATGCACGTCGCCTTCTGCAGCGGGTTCGACAGTGCCAGAAACGTCATTTGGCGCCGCTGGTGCAGCGGTTGCGGTCGCGTCGGCGGCCTGCGGTGCGGCAGCGGCATCGGGCGTGGTGCTGGCGGCAGCTTCGGCCGGCGTGGAACCGGTCATCGGCGGCGGCGCGTCGGCAGAAGGCTCGGCCGGCGGCGCCGGCTGCGAACAGGCGGCCAGCAGCAGGGCCGGAATCAGGAAAGCAATCTTGCGCATGGCGCGG
>NZ_QETL01000098.1:0-14795 GCF_003105135.1 Stenotrophomonas sp. SPM
ATCATTCTGCGGGCGCTTCGCGCTCCTGCACCTGCGCCTGGCGCATGTCCTTTTCCTGCGCGCGCAGCGATTTGACGTCCAGCTTGCGGATCGTCTTGATGAAGCACGGCAGGCGCGGGCCGCCGGTCGGGTCGCGTACGATCACCTTGTCGAACGGCGCGCTGACACGGCCCATGTGGCTGGTCAGGCCGATGGCAGGCGCATACGAAAGATCGGGGCACGGCCCGGTCAGTTCCAGCAGGTAGGCTTCGCTGGGCTTGGTCCAGACCGCCAGCGCGCTGTCACCCAGCTCGGTCCAGCCATTGAGCGTGCCCAGGAACTGCATGTCCCTCTGCGCCGGACCGGCGTGGGCGCGGTACAGCTCCAGGCGGTCGGCACTGCTCAGGCCGGTGGTGGCGCAAGCGGCCAGCGCCAGGCACAGGCCGGCGATCAGCAACGGGGTCTTCATGGCGATCTCCAGCGGGGAACTGCGCACATCATGCGCCCGGGCGGGCAACGCCGGCGCAACGGCCGGCGGCCCGATTCAGCCGCCGGTCGGCGCAGCCCTGCAGCCGCCAACCTTGGTTGGCGCTCGCCCTGCAAAACCAGCCGACCAATGTCGGCATCTACCAAAGCGGAGCCAGCCCCGGCGCCCGCCCCGCAGAGCGAGGCCAGAGCGAGGCGAGCGCCCTCAGACGTCAGCGTGTGCCAGCGCGTGCAGGCGACCTTCGCGCAGTTCCAGCACGCGGTCCAGGCGACGCGCGAGGCTGCGGTCGTGGGTCACCAGCACCAGGCTGGTGTGGCGGGCACGGTTGAGTTCCAGCATCAGCTCGAACACGGTGGCCGCGGTGCGATCATCCAGGTTGCCGGTCGGCTCATCGCCGAGCACGCAGGCCGGATGGTTGACCAGCGCACGCGCCACGGCGGCACGCTGGCGCTCGCCACCGGACAGCTCGCCCGGCTTGTGGTCCAGGCGATGGCCCAGGCCGACCGCTTCCAGCAGCGCGGTCGCACGCTGGCTGGCTTCGGGCACGCCGGTACCGGCCAGCATCACCGGCATCATCACGTTTTCCAGCGCGGTGAATTCCGGCAGCAGGTGGTGGAACTGGTAGACGAAGCCCAGCGCCTGGTTGCGCAGCAGGCCACGCGCGGTGTCCGACAAGGTCGACATGCGCTGGCCGGTGACGAACACCTCACCTGCGGTCGGCACATCGAGGCCACCCAGCAGGTGCAGCAGGGTGCTCTTGCCGGCGCCGGAGGCACCGATGATCGCCACCGTTTCGCCGGCATTGACCTTCAGGTCCAGCCCATCGAACACCGGGGTCTGCATGCGGCCTTCGGCGTAGGTCTTGCCCAGGCCCTCGGCACGGATCACTTCATCGCCGCGGTTGACGACCTTATTCATAGCGCAGGGCCTCCGCCGGCTGGGTGCGTGCTGCCCGCCAGGCGGGATACAGGGTGGCCAGGAAACTCATCAGCAGGGCGATCAGCGTGATCGCCACGATATCGCCGGTCTGCATGTCGGTCGGCAGGCCGGTGATGTAGTACACGTCCTCCGGCAGCAGCTTGACGTTGAACAGCGACTCGATGGCACCGAGGATGCGCTCGAGGTTCAAGGTCAGAGTGATGCCACCGATCAGGCCGGCCAGGGTGCCGAAGATGCCGATCAGCGAGCCCTGCACCATGAACACCTGCATCACCCCGCCCGGGGTCAGGCCCAGCGTGCGCAGGATGGCGATGTCGGCCTGCTTGTCGGTCACCAGCATCACCTGCGAGGAGACCAGGTTGAAGGCACCCATCGCGATGATCAGCGACAGCAGGATGCCCATCACCACCTTCTCCATGCGCAGCGAGTGGTAGAGGTTGGCGTTCTGCTGGGTCCAGTCACTCACCCGGTACGCGCCGCCCAGGTTCTGCGCCAGGTCCACGCCCACTTCCAGCGAGCGGTCCATGTCGTGCAGTTTCAGGCGCACGCCGGTGGCACCGTCGGAGCGCAGCACGCGCTCGAGGTCCTTCATGTTGGCAAAGCCGACGCCACGGTCGACCTCGTTGTAGCCGGCCTCGAACAGCCCGCTGACGGTGAAGCGTTTCATCCGTGGCACCGCACCGGCCGGGGTGCCCTGCACTTCGGCGAACGTCACCAGCACCTGGTCGCCCACGTCCACGCCCAGCCAGATAGCCAGCTCCTTGCCCAGCAGCAGGTTGAAGCTGCCCGGCTTGAGGCTGTCATAGCTGCCCTTGGTGATCTTCTGGTCGATCACCGACACTTTCGGTTCCAGTGCCGGTTCGATGCCCTGGATGATCGCACCCTGCACGCGCGGGCCGCTGATCATCGACTGGATCTCGATGTACGGCGCGGCACCGGCCACGCGCGGGTCCTTGTTGGCCACGTCGACCACGCGCATCCAGTCCGGCATCGGCTCGCCGTCGCGGCTGATGGTGGTATGGGCGGTCATCTGCAGCAGGCGGCTGCGGATTTCCTTCTGGAAACCGCTCATCACCGCCAGGGTGGTGATCAGCACCGTGACGCCGAGCGCGATGCCCAGGATCGATGCCATTGAAATGAAGGAGATGAAGCCGTTGCGGCGCTTGGCGCGCAGGTAGCGCAGGCCGATTGCCACGGGGATGGGTTTGAACATGCAGGCGCGCCAGTCAATTCAGTCTATGGTGCCATCGTACGGGGTCGGCGTGAAACGCTGCGTGCGGACACGGCCAGTCGCAGTTCACGTCGCTGCCGGTGGTCGAGCACGTCCGGCCAGAACAGCAGGCGCCCGCGCCGCCCTTCCCGCCGCCAGTGCAGCAGCAGCCAGGGCCCACGCACCACCAGCCGCGGCGCGTCGATATCCGCACCATCCAGCTGCAGCGGCGCCGGCAGCGCGGTCAGCTCAAGCCGGCGCGCGGGCCGGCGCAGTCGCCAGGCCAGCTGGGCCAGGCCCAGCAGCCAGACCGCCACCAGCACCGGCCAGTACCGGTCTTCAGGCAGGGCCGAGGCGCGCAGCAGCCAGGGCGCGGCCAGCAGTACCAGCGCCTGTGCGCCGGCCTGCAGCCGCGAGGGTCGCCACTCAAGCCTTGAGGGCGAGGATCTTCTGCATGAGGGGCACGGCGTGGGCATGCGGGCAGGTCTCGTAGCCCATGAACCAGCGCCACAACTTATCGTCCTCGCATTCAAGCAGGAACAGGAAAACCTCGCGCTCTTCGGTCGGCGCAGTGCTCCATTCGCGGTCGAGGTAGCGGCCGAACAGCTGGTCCAGCTCGCGCATGCCGCGGCGGCAGCGCCAGCGCAGCTTCTTCAGCAGGGTTTCTTCGTCCATCGTGTTTCTCCAGATACAGCAAAGCCACGCATGGCGTGGCTCTGCTGGGGTCATGCAACAACGCGGCGCCGTATCAGGCGCGGCGTTCCATCATCAGCTTCTTGATCTCAGCGATCGCCAGCGCCGGGTTCAGGCCCTTCGGGCAGGTCCGGGCACAGTTCATGATGGTGTGGCAGCGGTACAGCTTGAACGGATCTTCCAGATCGTCCAGACGCGCACCGGTGTCCTCATCGCGCGAGTCGATGATCCAGCGATAGGCCTGCAGCAGGATCGCCGGTCCCAGGTAACGCTCGCCGTTCCACCAGTAGCTCGGGCAGCTGGTCGAGCAGCAGGCGCACAGGATGCACTCGTACAGGCCGTCAAGCTTCTTGCGGTCTTCCGGCGACTGCAGGCGCTCACGGTCCGGCGGTGCCGGGGTCTGGGTGCGGATCCACGGCTTGATCGAGGCGTACTGCGCGTAGAAGTGGGTCAGGTCCGGAACCAGATCCTTGACCACGCTCATGTGCGGCAGCGGGTAGATCGGCACTTCCTTCTTGCCGCAGTCCGCGATGGCGCGGGTGCAGGCCAGGGTGTTGGTGCCATCGATGTTCATCGCGCACGAACCGCAGATACCTTCGCGGCAGGAGCGGCGGAAGGTCAGGGTCGGATCGATCTCGTTCTTGATCTTGATCAGCGCGTCCAGGACCATCGGGCCGCAGGCGTCCAGATCGATCTCATAGGTATCGGTGCGCGGATTGCTGTCGTCGTCCGGACTCCAGCGGTAGATCTTGAAGGTGCGCAGGTTCTTGCCGCCGCTCTTGGCGGGGAAGTGCTGGCCCTTCGTGACCTTGGAATTCTTGGGGAGTGAAAACTCGGCCATGGCTGCTCTCGTTGGCTCAGGCGGCCCGCGCCATCAAGGCGCGGATTGCATGGTAGGCGGGGGTCGCGATCAGTACACGCGCGGCTTCGGCGGCACCACGTCGACCTCGTCGGTCAGCGTGTACATGTGCACCGGACGGTAGTCGAAGCTGCACTTGCCCTTCTCGTCGACGGTGACCAGCGTGTGCTTGTGCCAGTTGACGTCGTCGCGGTCCGGGAAGTCCTCGTGCGCGTGCGCACCACGGCTTTCCTTGCGCTGTTCCGCCGAGTTGATCGTCGCCACCGCGTTGAGCAGCAGGTTGTTCAGCTCGTACGTCTCGATCAGGTCCGAGTTCCAGACCAGCGAACGGTCGCTGACCTTCACGTCCTGGAACGAATCGAACACGGTCGCCATCTTCTCGCAGCCTTCCTTCAGCGTCTGGCTGGTACGGAAGACGGCGGCGTCGGCCTGCATCGTGCGCTGCATGTTGTCGCGGATGACCGAGGTCGGCGTATCGCCATTGGCGTAACGCAGCTTGTCCAGCAAGCCCAGCGCCTTGTCGCAGGCATCGGCCGGCAGCGGCTTGTGCGCAGCGCCCGGCTTGATGGTCTCGGCGCAGCGGTTGGCCACGGCACGACCGAACACCACCAGGTCGAGCAGCGAGTTCGAGCCCAGGCGGTTGGCGCCGTGCACGGACACGCAGGCCGCTTCGCCGATGGCGTACAGGCCCGGTACCACGGCATCGTTGTTGTCGCCATCCTTGCGCACGACTTCGCCGTGGAAGTTGGTCGGGATGCCGCCCATGTTGTAGTGCACGGTCGGGATGACCGGGATCGGCTGCTTGTGCACGTCGACGCCGGCGAAGATGCGCGCGCTCTCGGCGATGCCCGGCAGCTTCTCGTCGATCACGCCCGGGCCGAGGTGGGTCAGGTCAAGCAGGATGTGATCCTTGTGCTCGCCGACGCCGCGTCCTTCGCGGATCTCGATGGTCATCGAACGGGCCACCACGTCACGCGAGGCCAGATCCTTGTAGTGCGGTGCGTAGCGCTCCATGAAGCGCTCGCCGCTGCTGTTGCGCAGGATGCCGCCTTCACCGCGGACACCCTCGGTGATCAGGCAGCCGGCGCCGTAGATGCCGGTCGGGTGGAACTGCACGAACTCCATGTCCTGCATGGCGATGCCGGCACGCATGGCCAGGCCGCCACCGTCGCCGGTGCAGGTGTGCGCCGAGGTGGCGCTGAAGTACGCACGGCCGTAGCCGCCGGTGGCCAGCACCACGCCCTGGGCGCGGAACAGATGCAGCGTGCCGTCGGCCATGTCCAGGGCCAGCACGCCACGGCACACGCCTTCGTCATCGAAGATCAGGTCGAGTGCGAAGTACTCGATCATGAAGCGCGCGTCGTGCTTGAGCGACTGCTGGTACAGGGTGTGCAGCATGGCGTGACCGGTACGGTCGGCCGCCGCGCAGGTACGCTGCGCCGCCGGGCCTTCGCCGTACTTGGTGGTCATGCCGCCGAACGGGCGCTGGTAGATCTTGCCTTCGGCGGTGCGGCTGAACGGCACGCCGTAGTGTTCTAGCTCGATGATGGCCGGGATGGCCTCACGACACATGTACTCGATGGCGTCCTGGTCGCCCAGCCAGTCCGAGCCCTTGATGGTGTCGTAGAAGTGGTAGCGCCAATCGTCTTCGCCCATGTTGGCGAGCGCGGCGGAAATGCCACCCTGTGCAGCGACGGTGTGCGAACGGGTCGGGAAGACCTTGGTCAGGCATACGGTCTGCAGGCCCTTGGCGGCAAGGCCGAACGTGGCGCGCAGGCCGGCGCCGCCGGCACCCACCACGACCATGTCGTACTTGTGTTCGGTGATCTTGTAAGCGGACATCTAGTCTGGATTCCTGTCTTGGTGCCTGGGCTCAGGCAACGCCGAGGGCGATGCGGCCCACCGCAAACACACTGACGATCATGCCGAGCACGGCGACGAACTTCACCGCGGTCTGCAGCACCAGGGCCAGCAGCGATTCGTGGATGTAATCTTCCAGCACGACCTGCATGCCGAGCTGTGCGTGCCAGAACATGGTGATCAGCAGCCCGATCAGCGGCACGGCATTCCACGGCTTGGCGATGGTGGCCACGGCCGTGGCGTAATCGGCGCCGGCCATGCGCACCACGAACACCAGGAACCACAGGCCCAGCACCACCAGGGCGGCGGCGGTCAGGCGCTGGTGCACGAAGTGCTCGGTGCCGGTCTTGGCCGAGCCAAGGCCGCGCACGTTCTTCAGCGGGGTACGGAACTTGCTCATGCGGCACCTCCGAACAACACGTAGGCCCAGACCAGCGCGGTGATCACCAGGCTGCCGAAGACCGAGATCCAGCTGCTGCGGACGAAGGCCGGGATGCTGAAACCAACGGCGAAGTCCTGCACGACGTGGCGGATGCCATTGCACAGGTGATAGGCGAACGACCATGTCCACGCAAACAGGAACACGCGGCCATACCAGGCCCCGGCATGGCCGGTGAAGCAGTTCCACGAATCGGGGCCCATCATCAGGGCCAGCAGGCCGGCAGCGATGATGAGGGCACCCACGGACAGAAAGACGCCAGTGGCTCGATGCAGGATCGAGGTGGCCATCTGAATCTGCCAGCGATACACCTGGAGGTGCGGGGATAGGGGGCGTTGTCTGGTCGCCATTTCGCTGGGCTCGTTGTCTCGGCTGGGCGGCACGATGCCGCGTTGGCTCAATGCTGATCAGAAATCGATGCAGCGTCCGTTTTTCTCCCAATCGCCATACCGCACCGGATCAAGTCCGCCGCGGCCGCCGAATTCCTCTTCCGCCTCTGGTTTTTCCACGGGCACAGGTGCCGCGGGAACCAGCGGGGCTTCAGTTTCGTCGTCGGGAGTGGGGGTTGTTTGGCCTATCATGTTCGGTCTCGCAACGCACAAATTTTAGACCTCGTTCACGTGCCTGACAACCTTCCCCCTGCTTTCGTCGCATATCCGCGCCTGCCCGGCCACCAGCTGCTGAGCCTGCAGGGCGTGGATGCGGCCGTTTTCGCCCACGCCCAGTTCAGCAGCGACGTGACCGCCCTGCCCCTGCAGCACTGGCAGTGGAGCGCCTGGCTGACCGCCAAGGGCCGCACCCTGGCGGTGTTCCAGCTGCTGCGACTGGCCGAGGATCACGTGATGCTGGTGCTGGCCGATGCCGATGCAGATGCGATTGCGTCGCAACTGCAGCGCTTCGTGTTCCGCCGCAAGGTGAAACTGCAGGTGCATGCGGATCTTGCCGTCGCTGGCGCGTTTACTGCGCCAGAAGCGGCCACCGGCGCAGCGATTGCCGGTGGTGGCGATGCAGGCTGGGAACTGGACCTGGGCAGCGATGCTCTGCCGCGCACCCTGCGCATCGGCCCGGCTGAAGGCTTTGCGGCCGGCAGCGAGGCCGAAGAAGCCGCATTCGCCCTGGCCTGGCGCCAGACTGACCTGCGCTTCGGCCTGCCGCGCCTGGAAGAAAGCCAGCGCGAAGTGTGGACACCTCAGCAGCTGGGCCTGGACCGGCTGAACGGCTACAGCGTGAAGAAGGGCTGCTACCCGGGCCAGGAAATCGTGGCCCGCACGCACTTCCTCGGCAAGGCCAAGCGTGTGGTGCAGCTGCTGCATGCTGCCGCCCCGGCGCAGGCCGGCGATGCCGTGCAGCAGGACGGCGCAGCGCTGGGCAGCATTGCCAGCGTGGCCGGCGATCTGGCCCTGGCGGTGCTGCCGCTGGAAACCAGTGATGCGGAGCTGCAGGTGGGTGGCGTGGTCGCGCAGCGGGTGCCGCTGCTGGATGGCCTGGCACGCTGAGGTTTTACCCCGGATGAAGCAGCCGAGCGTGGGCTCGGCTCTACAGAATCGGGTGGGTGCGGACCGTTGGTCCGCACGCCGTTCATGACGCCGGGCATGGCCCGGCGTTACCGCCGCTTACAGGCGTTCGCCGGTTTCCGCATCGAAGAAATGCAGGCCCTGCGGGTGGATCGCCACACGGATGTCCTCACCCACGCCCGGCAGCGACTGCGGCGCCACGCGCATGGTCAGCGCATGCTTGCCGCTGCTCAGGTTGACGAAGATCTCGTTGCCAACCGGCTCGATGCCCTCGATGCGTGCGGTGAACGCATGCGTATCATCGGCACCCGCCGGCTGCAGGTGCTCCGGACGCACGCCAACGGCAATCGACTTCTGCAGCCATGCCGGGTCGATGGTGGCCTGGCCCAGCGGCGCGCGCCACTCGCCATCGACCACGGTCACGCCGCCGGCATCGCCCTGCAGCGTGCCGCGCAGCACATTCATCGCCGGGCTGCCGAGGAAGCCGGCCACGAACAGATTGGCCGGGCGGTCGTACAGCGCCATCGGCGTGTCGATCTGCTGGATGATGCCGTCCTTCAGCACCACGATGCGCTGGCCCAGGGTCATTGCTTCGACCTGGTCATGCGTCACGTAGATCATGGTGGTGCCCAGCTTGCGGTGCAGCTGCGCGATCTCGGTACGCACGCTGTGGCGCAGCTTGGCATCCAGATTGGACAGCGGCTCGTCCAGCAGGAACACCGCCGGCTCGCGCACCAGCGCGCGGCCCAGGGCCACGCGCTGGCGCTGGCCGCCGGACATCGCCTTGGGCAGCTTGTCCATCATTTCGGTAAGGCCCAGCGTCTGCGCCGCCTCGGCGATGCGCTTGTCGATGGTCGCCTTGTCGTGGCCGCGCAGCTTGAGGCCGAAGGCCAGGTTCTCGGCCACGGTCATGTGCGGGTACAGCGCATAACTCTGGAACACCATCGCGATGTCGCGATCCTTCGGCGCCACATCGTTGACCACCCGGTCACCGATGGTCAGCGTGCCACCGCTGATCTCCTCAAGACCCGCCACCATCCGCAGCAGGGTCGACTTGCCACAGCCGGACGGCCCGACCAGCACCATGAGCTCGCCATCGGCGACCTCGAAGGTGGCGTCCTTAACCGCGACCTGGCCGTTGTCGTAGACCTTGCGTACACCCTGCAACTGCACTTTTGCCATTTCAATCTATCCAGTCCGCCCGACGCCGGGCTGTCATTGGGGACTGCCTCGGCCCTCCCGATGGCAGTGATGATTGCGCAGCTGCCGCATGACGGCGACCACTGCAATCGAATACAGTTGCCCATTCTGCCATGTAAACGTTTTCACGTGGCACTATCCAAACGTCGGTGCGCGCCGATCTGCTTCGACGACCAGACGAAAGGTCATCGTCGTAGTGGTTACGAATGGAACGGTCTTCCGGCCCACCGGAAATCCACCGCCATCGAGCCTCGGACAGACAGTAGCGCGGATGTCCCCTGAACCCAGCCATGAAGCGATTGACAACGATGTCACCCGGATCTGAAACTCGAGCGATGCACGACACCCTCTTCCTGTTTGGTGCCACAGGCGACCTGGCCCAGCGCTACCTGTTCCCTTCGCTGCTGCGCCTGCTTGGCGACGGCCTGCTGCCGGAGGACTTCCGCATCCGTGCGCTGGCCCTGTCCGGCCATGACACCGAAGCCTTCCACGATATCCTGCGGCCGCGTCTGCAGCAGGCCATGCCGATGGCCAGCCAGGAGGACATTGCCTCCCTGCTGCGCCGCATCGACTACCGCTCGGTGGACCTGCGTGACGTCGACTCGGTCGCCGCCGCCGTCTCCGACCTGGTCGACCGCCGCTGCGTGAGCTACCTGGCCATCCCGCCGGGCCTGTACATCTCTACCTGCGAAGGCCTGGCCAAGGGCGGCGCCCTCGCCGCGCCGTCGCGCCTGATGCTGGAAAAGCCGATCGGCAGCGACAGCGAGAGCGCCGAGGAGATCATTTCCACCATCGGCCAGTGGATCGACGAAGACCGCGTGTTCCGCCTGGACCACTACCTGGGCAAGGCGGCGGTGCAGAACCTGATCGCCCTGCGCTTCGGCAACACGCTGCTGGAAGCAGTGTGGAACCGCAACTACATCGAATCGGTGCACATCCTGGTGGCCGAGAGCGAAGGCGTGGATGGCCGCGACGCGTACTACGCCCGCTCCGGCGCGCTGCGCGACATGGTGCAGAGCCACATCCTGCAGCTGCTGTGCATGGTGGCGATGGAGCCGCCGGCCTCGCTGGAAGCCGACCGCATCCGCGACGAGAAGGTCAAAGTGCTGCGCGCCCTGCGCCCGCTGGACGCCAAGAACGCCGCCCGTGACAGCATCCGCGGCCGCTACACCGCTGGCAGCATCAACGGCCAGCCGGCCCAGGCCTACCAGCCGCCGGAAGGCAGCAACGTGGAAACCTTCGCCGGCGTCACCGCGCACATCGACAACTGGCGCTGGAGCGGCGTGCCGTTCCATCTGGTCACCGGCAAGCGCCTGCCCGAGCGCACCACCCGCGTGGTGGTCACGCTCAAGCCGGTCACCCACTGGCTGTTCGAGCGCCCGCAGCGTGCGCAGGCCGCGCCGAACCGCCTGGTGTTCCAGTTGCAGCCGCAGGAAAACATCGAACTGGGCCTGATGAGCAGCCTGGCCGGCCCGGAATGGGGCGCGCTGGAACTGCACCCGCTGGAACTGGAACTGTCCGTGCCGACCGGCCTGCATCGCCGCATCGCCTACGAGCGCCTGTTCCTGGATGCTTTCAACGGCAACCACACCCTGTTCGTGCGCGACGACGAAGTGCGCGCGGCCTGGGCCTGGATCGACAGCGTGGCCGATGCCTGGAAGGCCGCCAACCTGCCGCTGGAACCCTACCCGGCCGGCCAGTGGGGCCCGGACAACGCCACCGACTTCATGCCGCAGGGTGTTGACGCCCCGGACAGCGGAGCATCGGCATGAGTGTCGGCAGCCAGCCCGTGCTGGTCGCCGACATCGGCGGCACCAACGCCCGCTTCGCCCTCGCCGACACCTCGCTGGACGCGCCCCTGCAGCAGGACAGCATCCGCGAATACGCGGTAGCCGAGTTCCCCTCGCTGGGTGATGCCGCGCGCCACTACCTCGAACAGGCCGGCGCCACTGCGCGCCGCGGCGTGTTCGCGGTGGCCGGCCGCGTGGACGGCGACGAAGCACGCATCACCAACCACCCGTGGGTGATCTCGCGGAGCCGCACCGCGGCCATGCTCGGCTTCGACGAACTGCACCTCATCAACGACTTCGCCGCACAGGCGATGGCCGTGGCCCTGCTGCAGCCGCATGACGTGATCCAGATCGGCGGCGCGCACTGGACCCCGGCCGCACCGGGCGAATCGCGCAATTACGGCGTGATCGGTCCGGGCACCGGCCTCGGGGTCGGCGGCCTGATCGTGCGCCACGGCCGCAGCTACCCACTGGAAACCGAAGGTGGCCACGTCAGCTTCCCGCCGGGGACGCCGGAGGAGATCCGTATCCTGGAGATCCTGTCGGAGCAGTTCGGCCGCGTCTCCAACGAACGCCTGATCTGCGGCCCCGGCCTGGTCAACATCCATCGCGCCGTATGCGAGATGGCCGGTTTCGATCCGGGCCAGCTGCAGCCGGCCGACGTCACCGCGCGTGCCGCGCTGGGTGACCCGCAGGCGATGCGCACGGTGGACGTGTTCTGCGCCGTGTTCGGCGCCATCGCCGGTGACCTAGTGCTGGTGCAGGGCGCCTGGGACGGCGTGTTCCTGACCGGTGGGCTGGTGCCGAAGATGCTCGATTCGCTGCAGCATTCCGGTTTCCGCCAACGCTTCGAACACAAGGGCCGGTTCTCTTCGATCATGGCGCGGGTGCCGTCGCTGGCGATCATGCACCCCTGCCCCGGGTTGCTGGGCGCCGCCGCCTATGCCGCCGACGCCGAACGTGACGCTACAGGAGTTGCCGCATGAGCCCGACCTTCCACGACGACCGCATCGATTTCATCAGCCATGGCGATGCCGATGGCTGGATCGAAGCGGTGGCCGCCGAAATGGCCCAGGCGATCAACCACGACATCAACGAAGTGGGCCGCGCCCGCATCCTGCTGTCCGGTGGCACCACCCCGGCGCCGGTGTACCAGGCGCTGGCCGAGCTGGACGTGCTCTGGGACCGGGTGGAAGTGAGCCTGGCCGATGAGCGCTGGCTGTCGCCGCAGGATCGCGACAGCAACGCCTGGCTGGTGCGCGAGCACCTGCTCAAGCGCGCCGAAGGTGCCCACTTCGATCCGCTGGTGCGCATCGGCAAGCCGCTGCCCGAATGCGTGTACACCGCCAACCTGCAGGCCCAGCACAGCCAGGCGCCGAGCGTCGTGGCGCTGGGCATGGGCAACGATGGCCACACCGCCTCGCTGTTCCCGGGCTCGAAGGATCTGGCCCGTGCCCTGGAAAGCACCCTGCCCTACGCCGCGCTGGATGCCACCGGCTGCCCCGGTGCCAACCAGTGGCCGCTGCGCATCACCCTGACCCCGCTCGGTCTGGGCCAGTGCCGCCAGCGCCTGCTGCTGCTGCGCGGCAAGCAGAAGCTGCATGTGCTGCGCCAGGCGCTGGACAGCAACGACGCGCAGCAGTACCCGATCCTCAATGCAATCAACCTGGACGGCGCGCGCCTGCGCGTGCACTGGGCTGATTGACGTCGGCGGCGGCGTCCGCTGCCGCTTGCCTCTCGCCACCTTGAACGCTGGTAGCCAATGAGCCTCCATCCGCAACTGCAAGCCATCACCGATCGCGTCATCCGCCGCAGCGCCGCGTCGCGCGCCGCCTACCTGGCCGCGATCGACGCCGCCCTGCGCGATGGCCCGTTCCGCAGCCGCCTGAGCTGCGGCAACCTCGCCCACGGCTTCGCCGCCTGCGGCACGACCGACAAGAGCCGCCTGCGCGGCGGCGTGACCCCGAACCTGGGCATCATCACCGCCTACAACGACATGCTGTCGGCGCACCAGCCGTTCGAGACCTACCCGGAGCAGATCCGTGAGGTCGCCCGCGAACTCGGCGCGACCGCACAGGTGGCCGGCGCGGTGCCGGCGATGTGCGACGGCGTGACCCAGGGTCGTGGCGGCATGGAACTGTCGCTGTTCTCTCGCGATGTGATCGCGCAGGCCACGGCCATCGGCCTCAGCCACGACATGTTCGACACCACCATCCACCTCGGCGTGTGCGACAAGATCGTGCCCGGCCTGCTGATCGGCGCACTGGCCTTCGGCCACCTGCCGGCGGTGTTCGTGCCGGCCGGCCCGATGACCCCAGGCATTCCCAACAAGCAGAAGGCCGAAGTGCGCGAGCGCTACGCCGCCGGCGAAGCCACCCGCGAGGAACTGCTGGAAGCCGAGTCCGCCTCGTACCACGGCGTCGGCACCTGCACCTTCTACGGCACCGCCAATTCCAACCAGGTGCTGCTGGAAGCGATGGGCGTGCAGCTGCCGGGTGCGTCCTTCGTCAACCCGGATACGCCGCTGCGCGACGCGCTGACCCGCGAAGCCACCCAGCGTGCGCTGGACATTACCGCGCTGGGCGACGACTTCCGTCCGCTGGGCCGCATCATCGACGAGCGCGCGATCCTCAACGCGGTCATCGCGCTGATGGCCACCGGTGGTTCGACCAACCACACCATCCACTGGATCGCCGTGGCCCGTGCCGCCGGCATCGTGCTGACCTGGGACGACTTCGACGAACTGTCGCAGCTGGTTCCACTGCTGGCCCGCGTCTATCCGAACGGCGAGGCCGACGTGAACCGCTTCGCGGCAGCCGGTGGCCCGGCGTTCGTGTTCGGCGAGCTGATCAAGGCCGGCCTGATGCACGGCGATATCGTCAGCGTGGCCCGTGGCGGCATGGCCGACTACGCCCGCGAGCCGCAGCTGCGCGACGGCAAGCTGGTCTACCTGCCGGGCCTTGAACGCAGCGCCGATGAAGAAGTGGTGCGCAGCGTCGACAACCCGTTCGAAAGCCAGGGTGGCCTGCGGCTGCTGCGCGGCAATCTGGGCAAGTCGTTGATCAAGCTGTCGGCAGTGAAGCCGCAGTACCGCACCATCGAGGCTCCGGCCGTGGTGGTCGATGCACCGCAGGTGCTGAACAAGCTGCACGCCGGTGGCCTGCTGCCGGAGCATTTCGTGGCGGTGGTGCGTTACCAGGGCCCGCGTGCGAACGGCATGCCGGAACTGCATTCGCTGGCGCCGCTGCTGGGCCTGCTGCAGAACCAGGGCCGGCGCGTGGCGCTGGTCACCGACGGTCGCCTGTCCGGTGCCTCGGGCAAGATCCCGGCGGCGATCCACGTGACGCCGGAAGCGGCGCGCGGTGGCCCGCTGGCCAAGGTGCGCGAGGGCGACATGATCCGCCTGGACGGTGAAGCCGGCACGCTGGAAGTGCTGGTGGATGCGGCCGAGTGGGCGGCGCGTTCGCTGGCGCCGAACACGGCACCGGCGGCGCATGACCTGGGCCGCAACCTGTTCGCGATCAATCGTCGCGTGGTGGGTCCGGCGGACCAGGGGGCGGTTTCGATTTCGTGCGGGCCGGCGGCGGCAGATGGTGGGCCGTGGGATTACGATTCTGAGTATGAGCTGGGGCACGATGCTGCGGCTGCGGCGGCGCCGCATGAGGCGAAGGACGCCTGAGTTGTTCGAAGAGCGCTGCGGGTTCGCGTTGGCGGTCAGTGTTCTGGTTGAGGCGGCGGGTAGCCCCCACCAGGACACGCCGTGAACCCATCCATGGGGGCTCGTAGGCGCCATCCATGGCGCCTGCGGTCCTGGTGGGGGCTACC
>NZ_QETL01000099.1:0-14763 GCF_003105135.1 Stenotrophomonas sp. SPM
TGCGGGGTGTGAGCCGCATGGATGCGGCGACCAAGCCTACATGGACGTATTTACGGCGTCCCCGCAAACCCACAGTGCCCCGCCATCCCACGGAATGCCCGCTGTTGCTGTTGCTCTTGCCTCTGCAGGTGCAGGGCTGCAAGCCCTGCCGAACAAACACCCACCCCTTACAGCAGCGGCTGCCGCGTCATCCCCACCGGCCGCGCGTTGTCGTCCATGTGCAACGTCACCGCCTTCGCATTCATCAGCTGCTCGGCCAGCGCATCTGTCGCACCCAGCGCATGCGCGATGTCCGCGCGGCTGGAATCCTCGCGCGGTGCGCGCCGTTCCTTGCCGCCGAACCGATAGCGGTTGTACTCCGCCCAGGCGATCAGCAGCAGCGAACAGCAGACCAGGATGACCGGCAGCGCGATCATCACGAACGGATCCACGTGCTGCTTGCGCTGGTACAGCTGCACATAGGCCAGGTGCCCGCCCAGCAGCCAGGAGACCAGGGTCACCAACGGTGCCCACAGATAGAAGTAGAAACCCCAGAACGCCAGGGTCACGAAGCCCCAGGCCGTGCGCTGCAGCCGCGGCTGCTGGCGCGACTTCTGGATCAACCGCGAATCAAAGCGGTTGGACGATTTCTTTTCGCTCGTGTCATGTACGGTGTTCATCGGATCCCCCGGTCAGGGCTGACCCAGGTGGCACGCTTGCCGCGGCGCTTGGACAGCGTCTTCGGCAGCGCCACCAGAGTGGTGAACAGGCTGATCAACCAGTACGCCATCGGGTACCAGATGACCCAGAAGTAGTTGCGTCCAATGTGGGTTTCGTAACGACGGTCGATGATCAGGCTGCTGGCGAACTGCAGCAGGCAGACCAGGGCCAGGATCACGCCGTGCCACTGCGGCAACAGCGTCTCGATATACAGCGGGGCCGGCAGCGGCATGAACTTGCCCAGCGCCCACAGCACCACGATCAGCAGCATGGTGTACGCCCAGAACACACTGAGGATGTACTCCAGCAGCACGCCCCACATGCGTCGCTTGCGCCAGCTGAACAACGACGAGCCGTGCCGCAGCAGCACTTCCACGCCGCCCTGCGCCCAGCGCAGGCGCTGCCGCCACAGTCCCTTCAGCGTCTCCGGCATCAGGATGAAGCATAGCGCGTTGGGTTCGTAGCGGATGTCCCAGTGGTCCAGCTGCAGGCGCCAGCTGATGTCGATGTCCTCGGTCACCATGTCGTCGGCCCAGTAGCCGATGCGGTGCAGGGCCGTGCGGCGGAACGCGGCGATCACCCCGGACACGGTGAAGATGCGCCCGTACACGCGCTGCGCGCGCTTGATCATGCCGATGATCGAGGAGAACTCGGCTACCTGCAGGCGGCCGAGCAGTGTGGAGCGGTTGCGGATGCGCGGGTTGCCGGTCACCGCGCCCACGCGCGGGCCGCTGGTCAGGTGCCAGACCATCCAGTGCATGGCGAACTCTTCCAGCATCGCGTCGCCGTCGATGCACACCAGGTACTCCGAGCGCGAGGCGAGGGCGCCCATGCGCAGCGCATTGGCCTTGCCCAGGTTGCGGTCCAGGTGCACCACGCGAAGGCGCGGGTGCAGGGCGGCCAGCGCGTCCAGGCGGGCACCGGTATCGTCGCTGCTGCCATCGTTGATGGCGATCACTTCGAAATCCGGATAGCGCTGCGCCAGTGCCGCGCCGATGGTGTCGTCCAGGTTGTCCGATTCGTTGTGGCAGGGAATCAGCAGCGTGGCGAACGGGTAGCTGTCCATCGGCGGCGGATCGTTGCGCGGTCGCGATTTGCGCTCGCGGCGGAAGAAGTAGTACAGGCCGCCTGACATCCAGAAGAACGCCATCACCATCGGGTAGAAGAAGGCGAACTGGAACAGGGCATACAGCCAGGGGCTCATGTCCATGTCACTTCTCCGGGTACGGGAAGTTGCGCGCGGACATCGCGGCGCGCGCGTCCGTGGTCGACGGCTTGTCGGCGATGAAATCGTCCGGGTACCACGCGAAATGGCGCACGCCCTGTGCCTGCAGACGGCGGACCTGCGCGCGCAGGCGCTGGCCGCTGATCGGCGTCTGCGTGCGCCAGTCCACGGTCTGCAGCTCGAACATCGTGTGCTTCAGGTCGGGATCGTGCGCGCGCACCGCCGTGACCAGCCGGTCCAGCCAGCGCTCGGGGTGCTTGCTGCCTTCCATCCACGGCATCGCCATCAGCGCGGTGCGGTCATAGGCCTGGTTGAACAGGTCCAGGCGCTGGGCGAACCAGCTGGCGCTCTGCGGCTCCAGTACCGGCTGCGCGTACAGGTTGCGCACGGTGCCCAGTTTCGGCCGCCAGCGCTGGGCGGTGTCGCGCAGCTCCAGGGTGAAGTCGATCAGCGCCTGGGTACGGCCGCCATCGGCGCCTTCCTGCGGCAGCTGGGCCAGTTCGGTGTCGCGCACATAGGCATCGTCATGGAACAGCAGGCCTTCGAAGTACGAATTGATCGCCAGGTCTTCGTAGATGTCCTTGATGATCTGCCGCGCCTGCGGCTTGGTGAAATCCAGCCGGTACATGCCGTCGTGCTCTGGGCTGGCGATGCCCAGCGCGGTACGCTGCGCCGCATCCGGCAGCTCATAGCCGAGCACCGGCAGCCAGGCGTAGACCTTTACCCCGGCACGGGTCTTCAGCTGCCAGGCCACGCGATTGAACAGGTCCGCGCGCATCGGCATGTGGCGGTTGGGGAAGTACAGCGCGTCGGCCGTGTTGTTGCCATCGGGATCGGCGAAGGCCTGCAGGTAGACGTGGGTCGGGCCCACCTTCTTGACGCGGTCGATCAGCTTGTCGAGGTTGCGTGCCAGCTGTGCCGGGTCCGGGTCGTAGACCGCATCCAGGTCGATCTGCAGCGCACGCGTGCCATCCAGGCTGACATTGCGACGCAGTTCGAATGCCAGCGAACTGACGTTCGGATTGTTGGTCACCAGCAGGCGGGCCAGGCCGTGCAGGTCGGACGTGACCGGCGTGCTGCGGCCTTCCAGGTCGAACGACACCGGCATGCCCAGTTGTTCGGCGATGTCGTTGCTCAGCTTGTTGTAGGCCGCATACGGCCACACGATCGCCTTCGGGGTGACGCCGAGTTCCTTCTGGATGCGCTTGACGCTCAGCGCGAGATCGTCGCGCAGGCGCTTTTCGTATTGCTGCGCGGTCTCATAGTGCTGGGTCTGCGGATCGTAGGTGCGGGTGATCACCGCCGGGGTCTGGTTGCCCTGCGGGTTGGACTGAACGCCGTGGTGCTGGTTGTCGGTATGGCTGGCCAGTTCGATCAGGCCGCTGGACTGCATCTCGCGCAGCTGGTCCCAGGTCAGGAAATCATCGTGGCCGAACGGGCGGTAGCCGTAGTCGATGGTGCGGCCCGGGGCCATGTCGACGTAGTCGGTGATCACCGCCACCAGCGCCGGGTAGTTGTAGGCACGCAGCAGCGGATAGACGCGGCTGTAGACGCTGCGCAGGCCATCGTCGAAGGTCAGCAGCACCGGCCGCGGCGGCAGCTGGGCTTCGCCGCGCGAGGCCTTGATCAACTGCGACAGCGAGATCGGGTGATAGCCGTGCGCGCTGAGCCAGTCCAGGTGCGCAGCAAAGTTCTGCGTGCTGACCGCGTAGGCATCGGCATCGCCCTTCTCACGCACATCGTCGCGGATGTCGTGGTAGCTCAGCACCAGCAGGCCGTTGTCGGCCGAATCCAGGTCGCGCTCCTGGGCAGCGGCCGGCAGGGCCAGCAGCACCAGCCCCAGCAGCAGCACGGTCATCAGGTTTCGAAGCATCCGTTCCATCTCACTCTCCCCAGCGCAGCGCGGCATCGAAGCCGATGTGACGTTCACGTTGGCCGTCGTAGACCGGCCGCGACCAGCTCACGCCGTACTCGAAGATCCTGCCCTGGCCGAACTGCCACTCATGGCGGTACGCCACCGTGGGAATGAGCGAACTGCCGAAGCCTTCCTGCCAGTAATCACCCAGCGACACCGTCAGGCGGTGGCGGAAGTGGCGTTCGTAGTGGCGCCACAACTGCTGGTCGATGCGCAGGCCGATCTCCACCGAGCGGTCGCGCGAAGGATTGAAGTAGGGCACGTCGTCGCGCGAGCCGCGGCTGGTGTAGAGGCTGCCGAGGCCATCGATGACCACGCGCGGGCGGGTCAGCAGTCGCTGCTCGATCGCGGTGTTGAGGGTGTCGCGGCGGTTGCCGTCGTCGTAGCGGAACTGGCTGCCGCCCAGGCTCCAGTGAGTGAGCTCGTTGCGGGTGTAGTCGACGGCCACCGCCATGCTGTCGGCAGTGATGCCCGACACGCGCGCCTGCATCGAAGCTTCCGGGTCGTTGCGCGCGGCGGTCACGCCGGCGTGCCACTGGTCGTTGAACTGCCAGCCGAAGCCGCCGCGAAGGCCGGTGTCGCCGATGCTGTCATTGGGCCGCACCACCGCGGCCTCGGCATCGGCGCGGCCGAAGCGGTAGCGCGCACCGGCGCCGATCCACAGCGGATTGATCTTCTGGTCCTGGAAAGTCACCGAGCGCCGGTCGGCGAAGGCGAACAGGCGCCAGCGGTCATCGAGGATGGGCGAGGCCACTTCGGTGCCGTAATGCAGGTCGTCGTTGCCCAGCGGCGAGCTGCCGCCGCCGCCGGAACTGCGGCCACCTTCCACCGTGGCCTGCAGCTGCCAGCCGCGGTGCGCACGCCAGTCGCGGTCCATGCGCTGGACCGAGGGCTGTCTGGGGTAACGCTCGAGCAGGTCGTCATGCAGCGGCCGCGCGAGGTCGTCGCGCTGCAGCTGCACGTAGGATTCGTACATGCCGATCCGCGGTGAGACATCGCGCGGGTCGAGGGTGTAGGCCATCTGGTGGCGTTCCAGCGCCCGCCGCGGCCAGCCGCGCATCTGGTAGACACTGCCCAGCGCGGTCTGCAGCCCGCCATTGCCGGGTCCGACGTCGACCATGGCTTCCAGCTCGCGCTGCGCGGTGGACAGGTCGCCGCTGTAGGCGCGGATCATCGACAGGTTGAGGTCGGCCTCATAGCGCGCCCAGTTGGCGTACGGGCTCTTGCCGCCGCCCCAGCGCCATGCCGGCTCGTCCTTCTGCCACGTCTGCAGGTAGCCGATGGCCTTCTCGGCCTGCTCGGTCTCGAGGTAGGCGTAGGCCAGTTCGGAACGCGATTGGAAGCGCGATGGATCGTTCTTCACTGCCGCTTCCAGCAGCGGAATGGCCTCGTCCGGGTGCTGGGTCGCCATCATCGAATCGCCGACCGCAGGCAGCACGTAGTCGGGCAGGGCATGGCCCTCCTGCTGCAGGGCGCGCGCTTCATCGCGCACCTGGGCATGGCGGGACAGGCGGTTGAGCAGGATCAGGCGGTCCATGCGGATGCGCAGCGGCGCCTGCGCCAGCGGCGTGCCGTCGCGCTGCACATACTGCTCCATTTCCGCCAGGGATGCTTCGGCTTCGTCCAGGCGGCTGTCTTCGCTCTGGCCATAAGCCAGGCTCCAGTTCACCCGCTTGGCGATGTAGTTCGCCTCCAGGCGCGCCTTCTGGTCGGCATCGAACAGCTCGGGCCGCGCCTGGTAGAGGCGCCAGGCGCGGTCGGCATTGCCGATGTCGCCCAGGGTCAGGACCTGCAGCTTGTACAGCAGCGGGTCGTTGGGCTCCTGCAGCTGCGAGCGCTCGATCGCGGCCAGCGCATCGACCCAGCGGGCCTGGTCACGGTAGTGGCCGATCTCGGCCATCCGATCAGCGCGGCTGGTGCTGGCCGGCGGCGAAGCAGCATGGGCCCCGAACGCCAAGGCGGCGCAGGCCAGGCCGACGCAGAGCGCCAGCGGACGATGGACAATCATGAAACCCCCTTAGCATCCCTACTTCAACGAAGTGCTGAAAGTGTGACGCACATCACATGCCAACTGTATCCGACCCCATCCCCAAGCGGCCAGCACCTGCCTTTACAGCTAAGACGCAATAGTCCTGCCAGACCGGTCAAGCGCATAGCAACTCGCTGACAATCAAGCATTTTTCAGGTCTTTCAGCGAGCCATGAAGCACCCGCCGGACGCCGCCGCGCCCTGACCCGGGGTGGAGAGCTGCCCAGAAGGCCGGCCCCTCCGCGTCATGATTGGACACCCTACGTCAGCAGATGCCGAAGCGATGTGTAGAAGCCTCGTGACAGAGACGTGCGCACCCCATCAGATCCATGTTCCGACAGATCTCATCCACGCATGGCGTGGATCTACCTGCCGTTACACGGAAATTGTCGGGGGCGGGGCGCGGCCCTGCCGCAGCACCCCAACTCCTTACCAGAGGTCTTCCAGCTTCCGCGGCTTGCACGCCACCCACGACGCAACCAGCATCAGCGCCGCGCAGCCAAACAGGAACCCGAACGGCAGCGTCCAGCCCTCGCTCACCGTATGCAGCCAGCCCACCAGGAACGGCCCCAGGCAGCTGAAGCTGTAGCCCACGCCCTGCATGAAGCCGGACAACGCCGCCGACCCGGTCGGGGTGCGCGTGCGCAGGTTGATAAGCGTCAGTGCCAGCGGGAACGTGGACGGGCCCACGCCCAGCAGCGCCGCCCACAGCAGCGGCGCCTTCAGCGGTGCCAGCAGCAGGCCGGTGAAGGCGATGACGAAGGCGAAGAAACCGATCAGCACCAGCGGGAACGGATTCGGCAGGCGCACCGCCAGCGAGGGAATGACCAGCGACGGCAGCAGGCCCAGTGCCGAGAACACCGCCACCATCACCCCGCCGAACGCCGGCGTGGCACCGGCCTCGACCACGATGCGCGGCAGCCAGGTGAACATCGAATAGGTCATCAGCGAGGTCATGCCGAACATCAGCGTCATGCTCCAGCCCAGCGACGTGCGCCAGACCCTGCCGTGCGGCTGCGCAGTGGGATCGCTGCCGTCCTGCACCGGCTTTGGCGCGCGGCGGGCCAGCATCAGCCAGGGCAGGGCGGCGGCCAGGGACAGCAGCGCCCACATGCCCAGCGACACGCGCCAGCCCGCGGCGTTGGCCACCGGCACCGCCAGCAGCGCCGGGGTCATCGTGCCCAGCTGCAGTACGCTGATGTACAGCGTGCTCATCGTGCCGACCTTGTTGGCGAAGTAGCGCTTCACCAGCGGCGGCACCACCACGTTGCCGATGCCCATGCCGGCCAGCGCGATCACCGAGCCCAGCAGCAGGGTGCCGACGTTGCCGGCGCTGGAGCGCAGCAGCAGGCCGGCCATGGCCAGGGTCATCGCCAGCAGCGTGGTGCGCTCCAGGCCCAGGCGTCGGGCCACGGCCGGGGTCGCCACGCCGAACAGCGCGAACGAGGCGGTGGGCAGCATGCCGAGCACGCCGGTCATGGTCGTGCCGAAGCCGAACTGCTGGCCGAGCACGTCCAGCAGCGGAGTGATGGAGGTGACCGCGGTACGCAGGTTGACCGCCGCCAGCAGGATGGCGGCGAACGCCAGCAGGCGGCCGTGCAGCAGCGAGGGTGAGGGCGAAGTCGGGGACGTCATGCGGCGGGTCCTTGCAGGTGGCGCACGCGGCGTCTTGGGCGTGCAGCGCCGGCACCGGGCCAGGCCGGTGCAGGGGTGGGGGAAAGGGTGCCCATTGTACGGGGCGGGGCCGGGCGGGATGCCGCCAGGCGACAGGCACAAAAAAACCCGGAGGACTGTCGTCTTCCAGGCTTCTTGGTGACCACCGAAGTGGTCGGGGAGACAGGATTCGAACCTGCGACCTCTACGTCCCGAACGTAGCGCTCTACCAGACTGAGCTACACCCCGAAGGGAGCCGCCTATTCTATCCATTCACCCCGATGGCGGCAAGGGGCAAATGGTGTTTCTTCACACTGCCGAAGCAATGGAATCCTTCAGGGAACAAAAAAGCCTGGAAGACTTCACCAGGCTTCAATGCGACCACCGAAGTGGTCGGGGAGACAGGATTCGAACCTGCGACCTCTACGTCCCGAACGTAGCGCTCTACCAGACTGAGCTACACCCCGAAGGAGCCGCCTAAGATACCGTGTGAAGGCCAAGGCGGCAAGGTTTTTTTACAGCTCAGCGACTGTTTTCTTTCTCGAGGCGGTTCCGCTCGCGCGATTCGAACCACATGCCGTTGAGGATGGCCACGGTGGAGGCCAGGCCAGTGCCGAGGATCCAGGCGAAATACCACATGCTCGTATCTCCTTCGTTCGGGGCAGGTGCCGACCGTGGGTCGGCGCCTATTGCTCATGGTGGGTGCCGACCATCGCTCAGCACCTGTTGCTCGTGGTGGGTGCCGACCGTTGGTCGGCACGGATGCAATCCATCAATACGCGTTCGGGTTGTCGCCCATTTCTTCGACCGTGGTCTTGCCCTTCAGCACGCGGTACACCCAGGTGGTGTAGGCGAGGATGATCGGCAGGAAGATGGCCGTCGCCAGCAGCATGATCCACAGCGTCAGGTGGCTGGACGAGCTGTCCCAGACGGTGAGGCTGGAGGTGGGCTGGCTGGAGGACGGCAGCAGGAAGGGGAAGATGGCGAAGCCGACGGTGAGGATGATGCCGGCGATGGACGCGCCCGAGGCGATGAAGGCCAGACCGCCGCGCCGTGCACGCAGCAGCACCGCACTGGCCAGCGCACCCAGCAGGCCCAGCACCGGGAACACGATCGTGGCCGGCATGCTGCTGTAGTTGCGCAGCCAGCCACCGGCAGCCGTGCCGATCGCCGCCGTCTTCAGCAGCGGGTTGGTCGGGCCGTCGGTCACCACCTGCGAGGTGATCTGGTAACCGGGCAGGCCGAAGGCCACCCAGAGGCCTGCCACCGCGAACAGCACGAAGCTGATCAGTGCGGCGATGCTGCCGTAGCGTGCGGCACGTTCGGCCACCGGGCCGTCGGTCTTGATGACCAGCATGGCCGCACCGTGCGAGACCAGCATGGCCACGCTGACCAGGCCGGCGATGAGCGCGAACGGCGTAAGCAGGCCGAAGAACGAACCTGTGTAGGTCACGCGCAGGGTGTCATCGAAGTGGAACGGCACGCCCAGCAGCACGTTGCCCACCGCCACGCCGGCAATCAGGCCCGGCAGCAGGCCACCGACGAACAGCACGCGGTCCCAGTTGTCGCGCCAGCGCCTGGACGGCATCTTGCTGCGGTACTTGAAGCCGACCGGCCGCAGGATCAGGCCGAACAGCATCGCGAACACCGCCAGGTAGAAGCCGGAGAAGCTCACCGCATACAGCGGCGGCCAGGCGGCGAAGATCGCACCGCCACCCAGCACCAGCCAGACCTGGTTGCCTTCCCAGACCGGGCCGACGGTGTTGATCACCAGCCGGCGTTCCTCATCGGTTTTCGCCACGAACGGCAGCAGGGTGCCGACGCCGAGATCGAAACCGTCCATCACCGCCCAGCCGACCAGCAGGATGCCGAGCAGCAGCCACCAGATCACGCGGAGCGTGGTGTAATCAAGTGCAATGAATTCCATCTGGATTCTCCTGCCTCAGGCCTGTCCGGCAGCGGCTGCAGTGGGGGAAACAGGGCGGATGTCGGCCTGCAGCGTCGGCAGGATGTCATCCGGTCCGGTGCGCACGGCCTTGAGCATCAGCTTGATCTCGATGACCAGCAGCACCGTGTAGGTTGCGGTGAAGATGGCCAGCGTGGTCAGGATTTCATGCAGGGCCAGGCCCGACGCGGCGTAGAAAGTGGGCAGCACGCCATCCACCGCCCACGGCTGGCGGCCGTATTCGGCCACGAACCAGCCACATTCGATCGCGATCCACGGCACCGGCAGGCTCCCCACCGCCAGCTTCAGGAACCAGCGCTTGTCCTGGAAGTTGTTGCGGCAGGAGAAGTAGAACGCCAAGGCGAAGAACGCGATCAGGTAGAAGCCCAGGCCCGCCATGATGCGGAAGGTCCAGAAAAGCGGTGCCACGCGCGGCACGGTATCCATCGCGGCCTTGGAGATTTCCTCCGGGGTGGCGTTGAGGATGTCCTCGCGGTAACGCTTCAGCAGCAGGCCATGGCCCAGGTCCTGCCAATGGCGGTCGAACATCTCGCGCGCCTGCAGGTCGGTCTTGTCCTTCTTGATGCGTTCCAGCGCGCCATAGGCGAGCTGGCCACCGCGGATGCGGTGCTCGGCGCGGTCCACCAGTTCCAGGATGCCGGGAATCGGCTGGTCCAGCGAACGGGTGGCGATCAGGCCCATCAGGTACGGGATCTTGATCGCGTAGTCGTTCTGGTGCGTGGTCTGGTTGGGAATGCCGAAGGCGGTGAAGTCGGCCGGCGCACGCTCGGTTTCCCACATCGCTTCGATCGCGGCCAGCTTCATCTTCTGGTGCTCGCTGGCGGCGTAACCGCTCTCGTCACCCAGCACCACCACCGACAGCGAGGACAGCAGGCCGAAGGCTGCGGCCACCGCGAACGAGCGACGGGCCATGTCCTTGTGCTTGTTGCGCAGCAGGTACAGGGCGCTGATCGACATCACGAAGATGGCACCGGTCACGTAGCCGGCGCTGACGGTGTGCACGAACTTGGCCTGCGCCACCGGGTTGAACAGCACCGCGGCGAAGTCCACCACTTCCATGCGCATCGTGTCCGGGTTGAACACCGCACCGGTCGGGTTCTGCATCCAGCCGTTGGCGATCAGGATCCACACCGCCGACAGGTTGGTGCCCAGCGCCATCAGCCAGGTGACGGTGAGGTGCTTGACCGGGCTCAGGCGCTTCCAGCCGAAGAAGAACAGACCGATGAAGGTCGCTTCGAGGAAGAAGGCCATCAGGCCTTCGATGGCCAGCGGCGCACCGAAGATATCGCCCACGTAGTGGCTGTAGTACGACCAGTTCATGCCGAACTGGAATTCCATCACCAGGCCGGTGGCCACGCCGATGGCGAAGTTGATGCCGAACAGCGTGCCCCAGAACAGGGTCATCTGCCGCCAGACCTGTTTGCGGGTCATGACGTACACGCTCTCCATGATGGCCACCATGAAGGACAGGCCGAGGGTGAGCGGTACGAATAGGAAGTGGTACATCGCGGTCAGAGCGAATTGCAGCCGCGACAGTTCTACGACTGTCTGATCAATCATGGCCTGGCTACCTCGTGGGATAGTGCCGTTGCGGGTGGCGGGAAGGGTGGTCTACGGGGGAATGATGTGACCGACTACTTCAAACAGCCTTGATCCAGATCAATGTATGAATGAGTGCCCAAGGGGATCGTATGCCTTTCCCGTGACGCCTGCGACCACCTGCCGCAGGGGCGCCTGCGACCTGCGCCTACAATGCGGAGCATCCCCGTTGCCTGTGAAGACCTTGAGCGCTGCCGAACCTACTGCTGCCGAGCCCCGCACCGCGGAGGAGGAATCGACCCTGCAACGGCGTGCCCGCACCGCCTGGCTGGCCGGCCTGGCCCATGCCGCGCGTGGCCGGCAGCGGCTGGCGGCCCTGTGCATCAGCCTGTCCGGCCCCCTGCTGATCGGCCAGGCTGCCGCGATCGCCTGGCTGGTGCAGACGGTGCTGGTGGAGCGCGCGCCGCTGGCCAGCGGCCTGCCGGTGCTGGCCGCGCTGGCGGTGATCCTGGTGCTGCGCACGCTGTTGGGCAGTGCCACCCAGGCCGCCGCGGGCGACGTCGCCGATGCGGCCCGCCTGGCCCTGCGCGAGCGCGTGTTCGCGCGCCTGCTGGGCCGTGGCCCGCTGTGGCTGCGGCAGCGCCGCACTGGCGAGCTGGGCGAACTGATGCTGCACCATGGCGATGCCATCGAGAGCTATTACAGCGGCTTCCTGCCGGTGCGCACCGAAGTGGTGGTCGTGCCGCTGCTGATCCTGGCCGCGGTGGCCTGGGTCGACTGGGTGGTGGCGCTGATCCTGCTGTTCACCGCGCCGCTGGTGCCGTTCTTCATGATGCTGGTGGGCTGGGGCGCCGAGGCCGCCGGTCGCGCGCAGCTGGGCGAACTGGCACGCATGAGCGGCCACTTCGCCGACCGCATCAAGGGGCTGGGCCTGCTGCGCCTGTATGGGCGGGGCGAGGCCGAACTTACCGGTATCGAAGCGGCTGCCGAAGGGGTGCGCGTGCGCACGGTGAAGGTGCTGCGCATCGCTTTCCTGTCCTCCACCGTGCTGGAATTCTTCGCCTCGGTAAGCGTAGCGATGGTCGCGCTATACCTCGGCCTGAGCTACCTGGGGCTGATGTCCCTGCATGCGACGGTGCCGACGCTGGGCGCGGGCCTGTTCTGCCTGCTGCTGGCGCCGGAGTTCTACGCACCGCTGCGACGGCTGGCCGCGCATTACCACGATCGCGCCAATGCACTGGCCGCCGCTGCCGAAGTCGAGCGCCTGCTGCTGTCGCTGCCCGAGGAGCCAGCGGTGGCCGAGGTACCGCCGGCACCGCTGGCGGTGGAGCCGGCCGAGGCCGCCTTGCCGCCGCTGCAGGCGCAGGGTCTGGTGCTGCGCCCGCTCGGTGCCCCGCACGATGTGTTGCAGGACGTGGACCTGCGGCTGGAGCCCGGCCAGCGGCTGGCCCTGGTCGGCCCCAGTGGCTCGGGCAAGAGCACGCTGCTGGAAGCGCTGGCCGGTTGGCTGCCGCCGCGTGCCGGGCGGGTGCAGCAACGCGCCGGCGTGCAGGTGGCCTATGCCAGCCAGCGCCCCTATCTGTTCCATGGTTCAATCGCCGACAACCTGCGCCTGGCCGACCCCGGTGCCAGCGATGCACGCCTGCGCGCGGTGGCCGAGGCGGCGCAGGTGCTGCAGTTCGCCCGGCGCCTGCCGGAGGGGCTGGACACGCTGATCGGCGAGCGCGGCTTCGGCCTGTCCGGTGGCGAGGCGCGGCGCATCGGCCTGGCCCGCCTGCTGTTGCGTGACCCACAGGTGCTGCTGCTGGATGAGCCCACCGCCTTCCTCGATGCCGAGACCGAAGCGGCGCTGCTGAGCAGCCTGGCCGCATACGCGCGTGGCCGCAGCGTAGTGGTGGCCACCCACAGCCCGGCGGTGATCGCCTGGGCCGATCGCTGCCTGTTGTTGCCGGAAGGGCGCCTGGTCGATCCGGCACAGGCGGTGCGCGCATGAGCCGCTCGACCGATTCGCTGCGCGCGGTGTTCCTGCGCCACCGTCCGCGCCTGCTGCTGACGGTGCTGCTGCTGTGGATCACGATGCTGGCCGGCACCGCGCTGCTGGGCCTGTCCGGTGGCTTCCTCACCGCCGCCGCGCTGGCCGGTGCGGCAGGCCTGGCGCAGGGCTTCAATTTCTTCTCGCCCTCGGCCAGCATCCGCGGCCTGACCATGGCGCGCATCGTTTCGCGCTATTTCGAAAAGCTGGTCGGCCACGATGCCACCCTGCGCATCGCCCGCGACCTGCGCGTGTGGTTTTTCCGCCGCGCGCTGCCGCTGGCCCCGGCGCGGTTGGGTGCCACGCGTACGGGCGACCTGCTGGCGCGTCTGCTGGGCGACATCGGTGAGGTCGACGGCCTGCTGGTGCGCGCCATCGGGCCGCTGGTGGCGCTGGGTGCGTTGTCGCTGGTGGCGGTGGCTTCGGCCGCCCTGATCCTGCCCTCGGCCGCCGTGCTGCTGGCCGTGCTGGCGCTGCTGATCGGCTTCGGCGTGCCGTGGCTGGGCGTGCGCGGGCATGACGATGAAGAGGCCGACCGTGCCGCACATCGCGCCGCACTGCGTACCGCTGCATTCGAAGGCCTGGAGGGTGCGGGTGATCTGGCCGCGCTGCATGCCGACGCCGCGTGGCAGCTGAAGGTGCGGGTGGCTGCCAAGCAGCTGGCCTCGCGCGACCGGCGTCGGCGCTGGCGGCTGATCGCGGCCTCGACCCTGCACGGCCTGGTGGCCGGGCTGGGTCTGGTGGCGATGCTGGCGCTGGCCCTGCAGGCCGCCGAGCAGCAGCGCATTCCCGCGGAAATGGCCGCCGGCCTGGTGTTCCTGACCGTGGCGATGATCGAGTTGTGGGCGGGCATGGGCCTGGCCTGGCAGTCGCTGCAGTCGGGCCGCATCGCTGCGGATCGCCTGCAGTCCATCGTCGAGCAGACGCCGACGGTAGAGGATCCGGCAGTGCCGCAGGCAGTGCCCCGCGCCGCGGCCGTGCAGTGGGAAAACGTGCATTTCCGTTGGCCGGGCGCGGCGCGACCGGTACTGGCCGGCCTGCAGCTGAGCCTGGTGCCGGGTGAGCGCATCGCCATCCGCGGCGACAGCGGCAGTGGCAAGACCACGCTGTCGAGCCTGCTGCTGCGCCTGTGGGATCCGCAGCAGGGGCGGGTGAGCTACGGCGGTCGCGACCTGCGCGACTTCGCCCAGGAAGACTGGCACCGGCAGCTGGCGTGGCTG
Source organism: Stenotrophomonas sp. SPM (assembly GCF_003105135.1). NCBI lineage: Bacteria > Pseudomonadati > Pseudomonadota > Gammaproteobacteria > Lysobacterales > Lysobacteraceae > Stenotrophomonas > Stenotrophomonas sp. SPM. Next base: position 14,278 of record NZ_QETL01000099.1, read on the forward strand.
CCGCAGAACGCGCCGGTGTTCGCCGGCACGGTGGCCGAGAACCTGCGGCTGGGTGATCCGGACGCCAGCGATGACGCGCTGTGGGCAGTGCTGCGCCGCGTGCGCCTGGGTGAGTGGGCCGAGCGCAATGGCGGCCTGCAGACCTGGGTGGGCGAGAACGGCGCGACAATGTCGGCCGGCCAGGCAAGGCGGTTGGCCTTGGCGCGCGCGCTGCTGCGCAATGCACCGATCCTGTTGCTGGACGAACCGACCGAAGGGTTGGACGTGGATACCGCGCATGCGCTGCTGCAGGACCTGGCCGGATTGCTGGACGGGCGCAGCCTGTTGATGATCACCCACGACGACCTGCCCGACGGCGTGGTCGATGCGCAGTACCGCTTGCGTGACGGCGTGCTGGAGCGGGAAACCTGATCGCGGTGGTGCCGGCCGTACGTGGATCACCTGTAGAGCCGAGCCCATGCTCGGCTGCCTTTGTGCACGGAGCCG
>NZ_QETL01000100.1:0-14626 GCF_003105135.1 Stenotrophomonas sp. SPM
TCACAAGATACCTGCGCATACTTTCAAAGATCAGGGGAAGCGGCCTCAGCGCCGTTCCCGTGTGCTGCGAAGTTTCCTTCGTAGCGAGCCGCCCATTATGCCAGACTTTTTCAGTCCGTCAACACCTTCGTTCGATCATCTCGTTCGGGGTGGTGGGCGCCCTGTTGTCGCTGAAGCCCCTTGGTGGCGACCCCTGCGACGGGGGAGGAGAAGTATGCCCCCATCCACAGGGTTTGTGAAGGGGGTGTGGTGATTTTTTTCAACGGATGTTGCATCCGTTCATCCATCGCGCCCGCGGAGGCATACCGCCAAGAGCCGAAGCAAAGGAAGGGCCGGCTGGCGCCGGCCCTTCCATATGGTGTCAGGCAGCAACCAGGCGCACGCGGGCGAAGGTGCGCTTGCCCACCTGCAGCAGGCCTTCGAAGCCCGGCTGCAGCATCTGCTGTCCGTCCTCGACTACTTCACCGTCTACCTTGACCGCACGCTCCTTGAGCTTGCGGTTGGCTTCGGAGTTGCTCGGGGTCAGCCCGGCAGCAGTCAGCAGTGCGGCAATACGCAGGCCTTCGGCGGGAATGGCCACCTCCTGCAGCGGCAGCTGGGTGATGTCGCCCTGCCCGGTCACGGCCGCTTCCCAGCCGGCAATGGCCTGATCGGCCGCCGCGGCGTCGTGGAAGCGGGTTGCCAGCTCACGTGCCAGGCGCAGCTTGATCACGCGCGGGTTGAGCTTGCCGGCGGCGACCTCTTCACGCAGCGAGACCGCTTCAGCCTGGCTGATATCAAAGGACAGCAGCTCGATCCAGCGCCACATCAGGGTGTCGTCGACCTTCATGGTCTTGGTGACGATCTCGATGGCCGGTTCACTGATGCCAATGTAGTTGCCCAGCGACTTGGACATCTTGTTGACGCCGTCCAGGCCTTCCAGCAGCGGCATGGTCAGCACCACCTGCGGCTTCTGGCCGTGGTGTTCCTGCAGGCCGCGGCCCATCAGCAGGTTGAACTTCTGGTCGGTACCGCCGAGTTCGACGTCTGCTTCCAGGGCCACCGAGTCGTAGCCCTGCACCAGCGGGTACAGGAACTCGTGGATGGCGATGGACTGCTGGGCGGCGTAGCGCTTGGCGAAATCATCGCGCTCGAGCATGCGGGCCACGGTGTGCTGGCTGGCCAGGCGGATCATGTCGGCCGCACCCATCTTGCTGAACCACTCCGAGTTGAAGCGGACCTGGGTCTTGTCACGGTCCAGCACCTTGAAGACCTGCTCTTCATAGGTACGGGCGTTGGCCAGCACGTCCTCGCGGCTGAGCGGCTTGCGGGTCAGGCTCTTGCCGGACGGGTCGCCGATCATGCCGGTGAAGTCACCGATCAGGAAAATGACCTGATGGCCGAGGTCCTGGAACTGGCGCAGCTTGTTCAGCAGCACGGTGTGGCCCAGGTGCAGGTCGGGCGCGGTGGGGTCGAAGCCAGCCTTGATCCGCAGCGGACGGCCTTCCTGCAGGCGCGCACGCAGATCCTCGATCTTGAGGATCTCGTCGGCACCACGGCCGATCAGGGCAAGGGCTTCTTCAATCGAGGACACGGTGACTACTCCCGGCTATGCCGTTTCTTGTGTGGGGTGTTAACGCCAAGTTAACCCATCCGGCTTCACAAAAGCCAATAGGCACAAGGGTTTGACGCGGTTTTCTCAGGTGTCTATGGTAACCGGCGATCAGGCCCGCGCTCCCGGGCCGCAGGAAAAAACCACTGATGCAAAATTCCGAACAAGGGCGCGCACGCAAGCAGCGCTTCCAGGAACGTCTCCACGTCCTGCACGACAATGCCCTGCACCGGAAGCTCAGGCAGCATCTCCCCGCCGCTTTCAATGAACGCTGGACGCGCCGCCATTGGGTGCACGCCAGCCTGTTCGCGACCATCGGCGCCCTGGTGGCGACGATCGTGCCGGGTTTCTCGCACACCATCGATTCGCCCTACGCCGAAAGCCACACCAGCCTGGCCCTGCCCTTGCCGCCGCTGTCGCTGGCCCGCCAGCAGCAGACCCCGGGCGACAGCTGGCAGGTGCTGCGGGTGCAGCGCGGGCAGACCCTGAGCGACCTGTTCGACCAGGCCGGCATCCCCGCCACCACCCTGCACCGCGTGCTGGACCATCCGGGCGCGCGTGAATCGCTGACCAAGCTGCGCCCCGGCGCCGAGATCGCCTTCGACATGCCGCTTTCGGGCGACCTGCGCAGCATCCGCTTCGACCGCGATGGCGACAACCGGGTGGAACTGAGCCTGGCCGGCGATGACATCAAGGAAAAGGTGATCAAGCGCGAGACCTCCACGCGCACGGTGGTCACCAGCGGCGAGATCACCAGTTCGCTGTATGCCGCGGCGCGCCGGGCCGGGCTGTCGCCGTCGGCGATCGCGACGATGACCGACGACATCTTCAAGTACGACATCGACTTCTCCAAGGACCTGCAGCCGGGCGACCGCTTCAGCGTGGTGATGGATGAGACCTGGCGCGAGGGCGAGAAGGTCGATACCAGCAAGATCCTGGCGGCGACCTTCACCACCGGTGGCAAGACCTATTCGGGCTTCCGCTTCGAGCGCGGCGGCAAATCCGAGTACTACGACATCAACGGTCGTTCGCTGAAGAAGAGCTTCATCCGCATGCCGATCCCGTTCGCGCGGCTGAGCTCGACCTTCGGCGCGCGCAAGCACCCGGTGCTGGGCAAGATGCGCATGCACAAGGGCGTGGACTACGCCGCGCGCACCGGTACGCCGATCATGGCCGCCGGCGATGCGCGCGTGCAGTTCGCCGGCGTGCAGCGCGGCTACGGCAACGTGGTCATCCTCGACCACGGCCGTGGCCACACCACCCTGTACGGGCACATGTCGCGCTTTGCGAACATCAAGACCGGCCAGCGCGTGGCGCAGGGCACGGTGATCGGCTACGTCGGCTCGACCGGCCTGGCCACCGGCCCGCACCTGCACTACGAATTCCGCGTGAACGGCGAGCACCGCAATCCGCTGACGGTGACCATGCCGCCGCCGGAACCGCTGAAGGGCGCCGAGCTGGTGGCCTTCCGGGCGCAGACCGCACCGGCCATGGCCCGTATCCAGGGCATGGAGAAGCTGATCTACGCCGAGGCCAGCCCGGCCCCGAGCAGCCGCGAGGCCACCGCTTCGACCGAGGTGGCCAGCGCCAAGGCCAAGCCGGCCAACGGCCACAAGCGCGGCTGACCGGCCCTGCGTTGACGAAAAAGGACGCGGCAGCCCAAGCTTGCCGCGTCCTTTTTTTATGCCCGCCATGAACACGACTGCCGACGCCGATGCCCCGCTCTACCTTGGCCTGATGTCCGGCACCAGCGCCGACGGCATCGATGCCGCGCTGGTGCAGTTCCCCGCCAGCGGCGGCTGCCGCTTCGTGCACGGCCTGACCGCCCGCTGGGAGCCGGTGCTGCGCGCGCGGCTGGTGGCGCTGGGCGAAGGCGGTCCGCTGGAGTCGCTGGAGGAGCTGGGCGAGCTGGATGCACGCATCGCGATCAATTTCGCGGCGGCCGCCAACCAGCTGCTGGACGAGGCCGGCGTGGACCGCGGCCAGGTACGGGCGATCGGCTCGCACGGGCAGACCGTGCGCCACCGGCCGCTGGCCGATCCGGCCTTCACCGTGCAGCTGGGCGATGGCAACCGCATCGCCGAGCTGACCGGGATCACCACCGTGGCAGACTTCCGCCGCCGCGACGTGGCGGCCGGCGGCCATGGGGCGCCGCTGATGCCAGCCTTCCACCTGGCGATGCTGGGCACGGCCGGCGAAGACCGCGCGGTGCTCAACCTGGGCGGCATCGGCAACCTGACCCTGATCCCGCGCGACGGCATGCCGCGCGGCTTCGACACCGGCCCGGCCAACGCGCTGATGGACGCCTGGTGCCAGCGCCATACCGGCCGCACCTTCGACGCCGATGGCGCCTATGCGGCCAGTGGTGCGGTGGACACGGCGCTGCTGGCCGGCTGGCGCGCGGACCCGTGGTTCGACCTGCCGCCGCCCAAGAGCACCGGCCGCGAGCAGTTCCACCTGGCCTGGGCCGAGGCGCGCATGGGCGAAGGCGAGTACGCGGCCGCCGATGTGCAGGCCACGCTGCTGGAGCTGACCGCGGTGACCGTGGCCGATGCACTGCGGGCCCAGCAGCCGGACACCCGCCGGGTGCTGGTCTGCGGGGGCGGCGTGCACAACCGGCAGCTGATGCACCGGCTGGCGGCGCTGCTGCCGGGCGTGGCGGTGGAATCCAGCGCCGTGCATGGGCTGGACCCGGAGTACATGGAGGCGATGGGCTTCGCCTGGCTGGCGCAGCGGACGATGGACGGGATGGCCGGAAACCTGCCGAGCGTGACCGGGGCATCGGGGCCGCGGATTCTCGGGGCGATCCACCTAGCGTGATGGCAAGGCAGTCGAGCATGGCTCGACTCTACAAGAGCGCGCGGTAGCGCCGGGCCATGCCCGGCGACGCGGTGTCAGCTCAATCGAATCCCTGCCCCGCCGGCATCGCCTGCAGGGCGGCGATCGCCGCTGACAGGGCATCCACCTCGGGATCGCCGAAGCCGGAGCGGACTTCAAGCTCGCTGCTCAGCAGGCCCTGTTCAAGCAGCACCCAACAGGTCTGCTCGTGGGTCCAGCCGCGCGCTACGGCCACCCTTCGGATACGTTCAAACAGCAGCGGGTCCACGTCCCGCAGCACTACATCGGCCATGCTCACTCCCCCGTTCGCAAGGCACCGCCCCCTCGGCGCGTCCGCGGCGATCATCCCGCAGGTTGCGCAGTCAGGCAATCAGGGGGCGGGGGCGCTGCGGTCGTGGATGCGCGGCCACAGCCAGGCCAGCAGCAGCAGGGTCGGCACCACGGTGACCGCGCTGAGCATGAAGAAGGTGCTGTAGGAGGTGGCCTCCACGATGTAGCCGGACACGCCGCCGACGAACTTGCCCGGCAGGTTGGCCAGCGACACCAGCAGGGCGTACTGGGTGGCGGTGAAGTTGCGGTCGGTCAGCGAGGACATGAAGGCCACCAGCACGGTGCCGGCGAAGCCCTGGAACAGGTTGTCGGCGCTGAGCGCGGCGTAGAACGCCCATAGCTGGCCCGGGTTGTGCGCCATCAACAGGAACGCGAGGTTGGACAGGGCCACACCCAGCGCCGCCACCAGCAGCATGCGGCGGAAGCCGAAGGCGGCCACCGCGATGCCGCCGAGGAAGGCGCCGCCGATGCCCATCCAGACGCCGAACAGCTTGGAGACGGTGGCGATGTCGGCCTTGTCGAAGCCCGAATCGAGGTAGAACGGGCCGGCCATCACGCCGATGACCTGGTCGGGGAACTTGAACAGGCCGACAAAGGCCAGCAGGCCCAGCGCCAGGGCGATGCCGTTGCGGGTGAAGAAGCTGGTGATCGGCTGCACGAAGGCTTCGGCCACATCGATGCGGCGCTGCACGGCCTGCGCGGGGCGGTCCGGCTCACGGCACAGGAGGGTGGTGATGATCGGCAGCAGCATCAGCCCGGCCATGGCCAGGTAGGCGATGATCCAGCCTTCGAACTGGGCCAGATAGAGCGCGCCGGCACCGGCCAGGATCAGGCCAATGCGGTAGCCCAGGGTGTAGGTGGCCGCCAGCGCGGCCTGAGCGGTTTCCGGGGCGATCTCGATGCGGTAGGCATCAACCACCGAATCCTGGGTGGCACCGGCGAAGGACGCCACCAGCACCCAGGCCACCAGCGGCCAGACGCCCTGTTCGGGGCGGACGAAGGCCAGCGCGACCAGGCCAATCAGCACGGCCACCTGCGAAAGCAGCAGCCAGGAGCGGCGGCGCCCCATGAAGGCCAGCAGCGGGAAGGCATAGCGGTCCAGCAGCGGCGCCCAGACGAACTTCAGCAGGTAGAAGAAGCTGGCCAAGCTGATCAGGCCGATGCTGCCCAGGTCCAGGCCGACATCACGCAGGCGCGTGGACAGGGTCTGCGAGGCGATCAGCAGGAACGGCAGGCCGCTGCCGAAGCCCAACAGGGCCATGGTCAGGGCCGAGGGCGTGCCGAAGGCGCGCTTGATCCCGGCCCAGCCCTTGTAGCTGGGCTTTGCAGCGGCTTCGCTCACAGGTCGTAGTCCACGGTGAACGGGGCGTGGTCGGAGAAGCGCTCGTCGCGGTAGATCGCGCAGCTGCGCAGGCGGTCACGCAGGCCGGGGGTGATGAACTGGTAATCGATGCGCCAACCGACGTTGTTGGCGCGGGCGGCGCCGCGGTTGCTCCACCAGGTGTAGTCCTCGCCGGTGGGGTGCAGCAGGCGGTAGGCATCGGCCCAGCCGCGGCCGGTGGCCACGTCGGTGGCCTGGCCGTGGTCGGCGCACAGGCCGTTGAGCCAGTCGCGCTCCTCGGGCAGGCAACCGGAATTCTTCTGGTTGGACTTCCAGTTCTTGATGTCCAGCGCCGAGCGGACGATGTTCCAGTCACCGCACAGGACATAGTCGCGCCCGCTGCGCGCCCACTCTTCCAGGATCGGCCGCAGCCATTCCATCACTTCGAACTTGAAGCCCTGGCGCAGGTCGCCCGAGCTGCCGGACGGAATATAGAAGGAGACCACGCTGAGATTGCCGAAGCGGGCCTCGATGTAGCGGCCTTCGTCGTCGAACGGGGCCCAGCCCAGCGAGGTGATGACCTGATCCGGCTCGCGCTTGCTGTAGATCGCCACGCCGCTGTAGCCCTTCTTGGTGATGGCGTCGCGGTAGAAGCAGTGGTGGCCGTCCGGGCGGAACATCGGATCGGTGAGCTGGTCCTCCTGCGCCTTGGTTTCCTGGATGCACAGAACGTCGGCGTCCTGGGCCCGGAACCAGTCGAGGAAGCCCTTGGTGGCGGCCGAGCGGATGCCATTGGCGTTGAAACTGATGATGCGCATGCGGATGAACCTACGGCGGGAAACCGGGCAAGCATACCGGTTGCCCGGCGGCCCGCGCAGCCCGCCGGATGGGCCCGGCAGGGCCTTCACACGGGGCCGGACGAGCGCGGAAAGCCCAGCTGGATTAGGATTTGTGCTCCAAATGAAGATGAATCGAGTTTTGATGAGCGACCACCGCCACCGTTTCCTGCAGCTGGCCCTGACCGCCGATGCGCTGCGCTTCGGCCAGTTCACCCTCAAGTCCGGCCGGCTGAGCCCCTATTTCTTCAACGCCGGCCGTTTCGACTCCGGCTCGCTGCTGTCCCAGCTGGGCGCCTGCTATTCGGACGCCATCGACGCCAGCGGCATCAAGTACGACGTGGTCTTCGGCCCGGCCTACAAGGGCATCCCGCTGGCCACCGCGATGGCCTGCGAGCTGGCCCAGCGTGGCCGCGACCTGCCGCTGTCGTTCAACCGCAAGGAAGTGAAGGACCACGGTGAGGGCGGCCAGCTGATCGGCGCCGACCTGACCGGCAAGCGCGTGCTGATCGTCGACGACGTGATCACCGCCGGCACCGCCATCCGCGAAGCCCTGGCCATCATCCGCGCTGCCGGCGGCATCCCGGCCGGCATCGTGGTGGCGCTGGACCGCCAGGAGATCGCCTCGGAAGCCGACCACCGCTCGGCGGCGCAGGCCGTGGCCGAGGAAGCCGGCATCCCGGTGATCGCCGTCGCAACTCTGGCCGATCTGCTTGATTTCGCCTCCGGAAACCCGGAACTTGTGGGCTACCGGCAGCCGCTGGAGGCCTATCGCGCCCAGTACGGCGTCCGTTCCGCACGCTGACCCAAGGGAAGGTCGCATGTTCCGAGTTCCTGCCATCGTTGCCGCCAGCCTGCTGCTGGCGCTGCCGGTCAGCCTGCTGGCCCAGTCCGGCACGCCGGACAAGAAGCTGTACTGCTGGAACGAGGGCAAGGAGCGGATCTGCAGCGATTCGCTGCCGGCCAATGCGGTCAACAACGCCCGCGAGGAGTTCAACGCCAACAGCGGCGTGCGCAATGCGCAGGTGCAGCGCGCGTTGACCGACGAGGAACGCGCCGCCGCGGCCACCGTGGCGGCGCAGGCCCAGCTGGACCTGATGGCTGCGCAGACCAAGCAGCGCACCGAGCAGGCCATGTTGTCGACCTATGGCAGCGAGGATGCACTGCGCAAGGTGTTCAATGAGCGCCAGGAAGTGCTCGACAACAATCTGAACACCGCCCGCTACAACGTCAGCAGCCTGCGCGATTCGCTGGTGACCCTGCTGGGGACGGCCGGTGATCGCGAGCTGGCCGGCGACAAGGTGGACGACAAGCAGGCCGAGGCGATCCGCCAGCGCCACGCCCAGCTGCAGGCGCAGCAGCGCCTGCAGGCCAGCTTCGAGCAGCAGCAGGTCACGCTGAAGGCCGAGATCGAGGCCAGCCTGCAACGCTACCGCGAGTTGAAGGGGATGGCCCCGGGCGGTTGAGGCCCGGCAACAACGGAATTTATGCACTCTTTACGCGCCGGCCCCGTCCGGCGCGTAGTGCGTTTATGGGGGACAGGACGACGATGGCGGCCTGAGGTGGAGGGGTTCCACCAGGACGCATTTCCCATGTCCCCCTGGCTGTCGTTGTTCTGTGGCGTGCTGGTGCTGGTTGCCGCCGCCTATCTTCTTTATGTCGTGCTGCGGCCCGAGTCGTTCTGAGCGGAGCCTGCCATGACTGAGATGCTTGTGATTCTTGCCGCCAGCCTGCTGCTGGCCTGGCCGCTGGGCCTGTACCTGGCGCGCGTGATGCGTGGCACGCCGATGAAGGTCGACGTGCTGTTCCACTGGATCGAGAAACCTCTGTACCGGCTGTTCGGCGTGGATGCCGCGCGCTCGATGTCCTGGCGCGGCTACGTGCTGGCCTTCGTGCTGAGCAACGTGGTTGTGGCGGTGCTGACCCAGGCGGTGTTCATGACCCAGGCCTGGCTGCCGTTGAACCCGGACCAGATCCCGAACATGCGCTGGGACACCGCGCTGCACACGATGATCTCGTTCCTGACCAACACCAACCAGCAGCACTATTCGGGCCAGGCGCAGCTGTCCTACCTCTCGCAGATGACCGGCATCACCGGCCTGCAGGTGGTGACGCCGATGATGGGCCTGGCGCTGGCGGTGGCCACGCTGCGTGCGCTGTTCGCGCGTGCACCGCAGACTACGGCGGCGACTGCGGCCGGCGGCGACCGCCAGGTGCCGGTGGGCAACTACTACGTGGACGTGGTGCGTCTGTGCGTGCGCTTCCTGTTGCCGCTGTGCCTGGTCTGGACCCTGCTGCTGGCCAGCCAGGGCGTGCCCTCGACCATGGCTGGCGGACCGCAGGCCACGCCGATCGACGCCAGTGCCGGCATGGCCCAGCAGAAGCTGCCGCTGGGCCCGGTGGCGGCGATGGTCGCGGCCAAGCAGCTGGGCGCCAACGGTGGCGGCTGGTACGGCCCGAACAGCAGTTTCCCGCTGGAGAACCCGACCCCGGTGTCGAACATGCTGGAGGTGGTGGGCATCCTGCTGATCCCGCTGGCGGTGATCTTCATGATCGGTGCGTTCACCGGGCGACGCCGCTTCGGCGTCCTGGTGTTCAGCTGCATGCTGGGCATGTCGCTGCTCTCCACCGGCGCGATGATGTGGAGCGAGGGCCACAGCGCCAGCGCGGCCACGCCGCTGCTGATGGAAGGCAAGGAAGTGCGCTTCGGCGCCGATGGCACGGCGCTGTGGGCGGCGGTGACCACCCAGGTGTCGAACGGCTCGGTGAACGGCATGCACGATTCGCTGGCGCCGCTGAGCGGTGGCATCGCGATGGTCAACATGCTGGTCAGCGCGATCTGGGGCGGCATCGGCTGCGGCCTGCAGCAGTTCATCGTCTACCTGCTGCTGGGCGTGTTCCTGGCCGGGCTGATGACCGGGCGTACGCCTGAACTGTTCGGCCGCAAGCTGGAAACCCCGCAGGTACGCCTGCTGGCCCTGCTGGTGCTGCTGCAGCCGATCACCCTGCTGGTGTTCACCGCGATCACCCTGGCCGTGCCCGGCCTGGCCGGCACCTCCAACCCGGGCTTCCACGGCATCAGCCAGGTGTTCTACGAGTACGTCTCGGCCTATGCCAACAACGGCTCGGGCTTCGAGGGCCTGGGCGATGCGACCGTGTGGTGGAACCTGAGCTGTTCGCTGGTACTGCTGCTGGGCCGCTTCCCGCTGCTGATCATTCCGCTGGTGGTGGCCGCACAGCTGGCCGCCAAGCGCCAGGCACCGGAGTCGGCCGGCAGCCTGCAGATCGAAACCCCGACCTTCGCCCTGACCCTGGTCTCGGTGATCGTCATCCTGACCGTGCTGCAGTTCATGCCGGCTTTGGTCCTCGGCCCCGTCGCCGACCACCTGAGCCTGGGACTGCACTAAGGACACCCTGATGAGTACCCACGCAAGTTCTTCCCGCAGTTCCCTTGCCCCGCGCCCTGCCCTGCTCGATGCCGCCGGCCTGCGCCGTGCGCTGGTGGAAGCGGTGCGCAAGCTCTCGCCGATGCACCTGGTACGCAGCCCGGTGATGGCGGTGGTGATGGCCGGCACGATCGTCGCCGCCATCGTCACCCTGACCGGCAACGCGCCGCTGGGCTTCGGCCTGGCGGTGACCGCGATCCTGCTGGTGACCGTGTTGTTCGGCAACTTCGCCGAGGCGGTGGCCGAAGCCCGCGGCCGCGGCCAGGCCGCCTCGCTGCGCCGTGCCCGCCAGGACCTGGTGGCACGCCGGCTGGCCGCGCCGCAGCCGGGTGCGGCCGAAACCCAGGTGGCCGCTGCCGAGCTGCGCCCGGGCGACCATGTGATCGTCAGTGCCGGCGAGCTGGTACCGGCCGATGGCGAGATCGTGCAGGGCCTGGCCACCATCAACGAAGCGGCGGTGACCGGTGAGTCGGCGCCGGTGCTGCGCGAGGCCGGCACCGACCGCTCCGGCGTGATCGGCGGCACCAAGGTGCTGTCCGACCAGATCATCGTGCGGGTGACCGCCGAGCCGGGCCACAGCTTCCTGGACCGGATGATCGCGCTGGTGGAAGGTGCCAACCGGCAGAAGACCCCCAACGAGATCGCGCTGACCCTGCTGCTGGCGGCGATGACGCTGACCTTCCTGGTGGTGGTGGCGACCCTGCCGGCGATCGGCGCCTACGTCGGCGTCAAGGTCGATCCGCTGCTGCTGATCGCGCTGCTGGTGTGCCTGATCCCGACCACCATCGGCGGCCTGCTGCCAGCGATTGGTATTGCCGGCATGAACCGTGCGCTGGCCGCCAACGTGCTGGCCAAGTCGGGCAAGGCGGTGGAAGTGGCCGGCGACGTCGATGTGCTGCTGCTGGACAAGACCGGCACCATCACCTACGGCGACCGCCAGGCCAGCCACTTCCACCCGCTGGCCGGCATCGATGCCAGCCAGCTGCGCGAAGCGGCGCTGCTGTCCTCGCTGGCCGACCCGACCCCGGAAGGCAAATCCATCGTGCGCCTGGCGCGCGAGCAGGGCTGCAGCACCGCCGAACCGGAGCAGGCCGAGTACCTGGCCTTCAGTGCACAGACCCGCATGTCCGGCGTCGACCTCGAGCATGGCCGGCAGATCCGCAAGGGTGCGCTGGATGCGATCCGCAACCACGTGCAGGCTCTGGGCGGCACGGTGCCGGCCGAACTGGCCGGGCGCGTCGAACAGGTGGCGCGCAACGGTGCCACCCCGCTGGTGGTGGCCGAGGGTCGCCATGTGCTGGGCGTGATCGAGCTGTCCGACGTGGTCAAGCACGGCATGCGTGAGAAGTTCGCGCAGCTGCGGGCGATGGGCATCCGCACGGTGATGATCACCGGCGACAACCCGCTGACGGCTGCTGCGATTGCCGCCGAAGCCGGCGTCGACGATTACATCGCAGAGGCGCGCCCGGAAGACAAGCTGGCACGCATCCGCCAGGAACAGGCCGGTGGCCGCCTGGTGGCGATGGTCGGCGATGGCACCAACGATGCGCCGGCGCTGGCCCAGGCTGACATCGGCCTGGCGATGAACTCCGGCACGCAGGCGGCGAAGGAGGCCGGCAACATGGTCGACCTCGATTCGGACCCGGCCAAGCTGCTGGCGGTGGTGGAAGTGGGCAAGCAGCAGCTGATCACCCGCGGCGCGTTGACCACCTTCTCGCTGGCCAACGACGTGTCCAAGTACTTCGCGATCCTGCCGGCGCTGTTTGCCGCTGCGGTCCCGGCCATGGCCGCGTTGAACGTGATGCAGCTGTCGAGCCCGCGCAACGCAGTGCTGGCGGCGCTGATCTTCAACGCCCTGGTGATTCCCGCCCTGATCCCGCTCGCCCTGCGTGGCGTGCGCTTCCGCCCGGCCACGGCAACCGCGCTGCTGCGCCGGAACATGCTGGTGTACGGCCTCGGTGGCGTGCTGCTGCCGTTCGCGGCGATCAAGCTGATCGACCTTCTTCTTGTCCTGGTATCCGGCGCATGAACCGTTCTGTCTCCACTTCTTCTTCCCTGCCCCGCGAACATCCGGCCGAGGCCCGCGTGGCGCGCCTGCAGGACGATGCCAGCTGGCGCCCGGCGATCGGCCTGGGCCTGGCCACCCTGCTGCTGGCCGGTGCGGTCTACGCCGGTATCGCCACCGGCTTTGCCGGCCTGAGCTACCCGACCCAGGCCGAAGGCAGCCTGCTGCGCGATGGCAGTGGCCAGGTACGCGGCTCGGCCTGGCTGGCGCAGCCGTTCAATGGTGATGGCTACTTCCAGGCGCGGCCTTCGGCGGCCAACTATGACCCGATGGCCGCGGCCGGTTCCAACCTGGCCCGCAGCAACCCGGCGCTGGCCGAGCGCGTGGCCGCCAGCACCGCGGCGGTGGCGGCGCGCGAAGGCGTGAGCCCGGCGCAGGTGCCGGCCGATCTGGTCACCCAGTCCGGCGGCGGCCTGGACCCGCAGCTGTCACCGGCTGCCGCGCAGGTGCAGGTGGCACGCGTGGCGCGTGCGCGCGGCCTGCCGGTGGAACGCGTGCAGGCGCTGCTGCAGGCGCATACCGAAGGCCGCCAGTGGGGCGTGTTCGGGCAGCCGCGGGTGAACGTGGTGACCCTGAACTTCGCCCTGGACCAGGCGGCGAAGGCACCGTGATGCCCGCCTGCACCGACGGCGCGCACAATGGCGGCCATGACAGCAGCGGCGATGAATGATGCGCGTACCCGCCAGGCCGACGCGCTGGTGGAAGGCCTGCAGCGCGAGGCCGGCGGCAAGCTGACCGTGTTCCTCGGCGCGGCGCCGGGCGTGGGCAAGACCTACACCATGCTGACCCGCGCGCAGGAACAGCTGCGCCGTGGCGTGGACCTGGTGGTGGGGCTGGTCGAGACGCATGGCCGCGTGGATACCCAGGCCCTGCTGGAAGGCCTGCCGCAGCTGCCGCTGAAGGACGTGGCCTACCACGGCCACGCGCTGCTGGAGATGGACCTGGACGCGGTGCTGGAGCGCCATCCCGCACTGGTGCTGGTGGACGAACTGGCCCATCGCAATGCACCCGGCAGCCGCCACGAACGGCGCTGGCAGGACGTGATGGAGCTGCTGGACGCCGGCATCGACGTCTGGACCACGGTCAACATCCAGCACCTGGAAAGCCTCAACGACGTGGTGATGCGCATCACGGGCGTGCGGGTGAGCGAGACCGTGCCCGACGGCGTGCTCGACCGCCTGCACGACATCGTGCTGGTGGACCTGCCGCCGCGCGAGCTGATCGCGCGCCTGCAGCAGGGCAAGGTGTACGTGCCCGAGCAGGCCGCGCAGGCACTGCAGGCGTTCTTCTCGCCGGCCAACCTGACCGCGCTGCGCGAACTGGCGATGCAGGAGGCGGCCGACCGGGTCGACAGCAGCCTGCGCGAGACCCGCGCCGCCCGCGGCGAAGGCAACCTGCCGCTGCGCCGCGGCGTGCTGGTGGCCATCGATGGCGGTGGCCAGAGCGAATACCTGGTGCGGGTGGCGCGACGCATCGCCGAACGTCGCGATGCGCCGTGGACGGTGGTGACCGTGCAGGGCCGGCGCCAGGACGAGGCCACACGCCGCGAGATCGACGCGGCCTTCGCGCTGGCGCGGCGGCTGGGCGGCGATGCCGAGCTGCTGCATGGCTCGAGCATCGCCGACGCCCTGCTCGACCATGCCGCGCACAACGGTGTGTCGACCCTGGTGCTGGGCCGAACCCGCGAGCGGCCGCTGGCGCGGATGTTCAACCGCACGCTGACCCAGCAGCTGATCCAGCGCGGCGCGCATTACGAGATCACCATCATCAGCACGCCGCAGGCACGCGCACGCGCGCGCCGCGAAGGCCTGCTGCCACCGATGCGCGGGATCAGCCACGAGCCGCTGCAGGCTTTGCTGGCCACCGCACTGGCCTGCGCGGTGGCATGGCTCGGCGAACGGTGGGTAGGTATGGCCGACCTGTCGATGGTGTTCATCGTGGCGGTGGTGCTGGTGGCGGCACGCACCCGCGCCAGCGTGGCGGTGATGGCGGCGATCCTCTGCTTCCTGGCCTACAACTTCCTGTTCATCGCGCCGCGCTTCACCTTCGCCATCGGTGCGCGGCAGGGCGTGATCACCGTGTTCCTGTTCCTCGCGGCGGCGCTGGTGGCCGGGCGCCTGGCCTCGCGCCTGCGCATGCAGGTGATCGCCCTGCGCGCGGCCAACCGCCATGCGCGTGCGCGCCAGCAGCTGGGCCGGC